>JAAYLV010000128.1 GCA_012521755.1 Bacillota bacterium
GAAGACTACCAGTCCCTAGTGGTCCTCGGACTTGACCACTGCGAGCATTCGCAATCCAGCCACCGGGAGACAGCATGATTGCGCGACCCACGGTAGTTGGGACAAACTCCCAGGGAGTCTACGTGAAAAAGCGCACTTTATCGACAACATGACGGTAGCAACTTTCATCAACCTCTGATACAATAAATCTATCATTTTCTCCTAGCAATGCCATCCTCAGGACGAAATGTAAATTGCATACTTTGTCGAAGACGGGAGGAAGGGAGGCGAGTTTTTACTATTTAAACAAGGTTGATACTCGTTCCTAGGAGGCAAGACAGATGGAATATGAATCGTTTTTACAAAACAACCTGCGGTTAAAGAATCTTAAGGAACGTGCTTTTGATACCCCGGAGATCTGTGTTGAGCGGGCCCGGTTGGTGACGCAAAGCTACAAGTCGACGGAAAACCTGCCCCCCTTGATGAGGGTGGCGAAAGCCTTCGAGGCCGTGCTGAGGAACAAGGCAGTCCCGATTGCTGAAGGCGAGCTTATTGTAGGCTCTTTAGGGAGCAAACCCAAGGCAGTGCCGTTGTATCCCGAGTTCGGCATCAAATTCGTCGAGAATGAGATCGATGACTTTGACAAGCGACCATTCGACCGTTACATTCTCAGCGAGGAATCGAAGCGGATCCTCAAGGAGGAGGTAATCCCTTATTGGAAGGGCCGATCCCGGGAGGACATAGCTGTCGAGCTGGCTTCATGGCTGCTGCCCGAGGGCGTTGAAGATGCCTGGGATCCCTCTTCTTTCGGGATCAAGCCCGTCATTTACGCGGGCTACCGGAAGGCCTCCGGGGACGGTCATGTAGTTGTCAACTATGAAAAGGTGCTGCGCGTTGGACTCAAAGGCATCTTATCTGAAATCAACGAAGCCTTGGCCAGCCTTGACCGGGCGGACCGGGAAGCCCCAGCGAAACAGCTGTTCCTCAAGTCTGCAGCTACTTGCATCGAGGCTGCGATTTCTTTTGCCAAGCGTTATTCGGCCGCGGCGAGGGAGCTCGCCAGGAGTGAAAGCAACCCTGAAAGAAAGCGAGAACTGTTGGAAATTGCCGAGGTTTGCGCCTGGGTTCCGGAAAACCCTGCCCGCACCTTCCACGAAGCAGTCCAGTCGGTCTGGTTTGCCCACATGCTGCTCTGGTTGGAGAGCAATGGCCATTCCGTGGGCCTGGGCCGGATGGATCAGTACTTGTATCCCTATTATGAAGCCGATTGCCGGGAAGGCATCCTGACGAGGGAGAAGGCTGCCGAGCTCCTGGGCTGTCTGTTCATCAAAGTGTGCGAGATTAAAAAGATCCGGCCTTGGTCGGAAACGGTGTATAAGACTGGGTACCCGACTTTTCAGGCGATAACCATTGGGGGAGTCACCCCTGCAGGCGATGATGCCACCAATGAACTCAGCTACGTCTTTCTCGATGTCACAGGGAGTCTGAAGCTGCCTGAACCGGTGGTCATCGTCCGCGTCCACGAAAAATCTCCTGATGAATTCCTCCTCAGATCCGGTCAAGCTCTTCTGGAGCACGGGGGAGGACTTCCTTCCTTCTTCGGGGATAACGCCATCATTGAAGCGATGATGGATGCAGGGATCGGCCTCGAGGACGCCCGCAACTACGCAATGATTGCCTGCTCCGAGCCTGTTGTCCCGGGCAAACACGTAAGCCATACCGGCTCGAGTGTATACGTCAACTTGCTAAAAGTCGTAGAGATGAGCCTGCATGGCGGTCGGGATCCCCTAACGGGAATAGCCAGCCTTCCGATAGACAAAGACCTCAGTGGGTTCGGCAGCTTCGATGAGGTCATGGAAGCTTTTCGGCGGCAGCTCAGTCACTACGTCAAGTTCGTCCCGATACTCAACAACATCACCTCATTCCTTGATACGCTCCTAAACCCCTCGCCTTACACCTCCTCTCTCCTGGATTACCGGATCAACATGGGCAAGGACATGTCCGAGGGAGGAGGAGAAAACGAAACGAATACCATCGTCCAAGGACATGGCCTGGCCAACGCGGCCAACTCTCTCTTTGCCATCAAGAAGCTCGTCTTCGAAGATGGGGTTATTGCGCCGCATGAACTCCATCAGGCCATGCTGAGCAACTTTGCTGGTCCGAGGGGCGAGTACATTCGTCAGCTGCTGGTCAATTGTCCGAAATACGGCAATGATGTTGACGAGGTTGACGAAATGGCGGCCGCGATCGCGCAAATGTTTACCGAGGAGGTGAGACAATACGATCCGCCGTGGCGGGGCGGCGTCTTCGGGGTGTCATTTCAAGGCCTCACGGCCAATGTACCGGAAGGGAAAATGACTGGTGCAACCCCTGATGGGCGCAAGTCAGGCGATGCCCTGGCAGACAACATTTCGCCCCAGGCGGGGACAGACGTTAGCGGGCCGACGGCAGTAACACTATCGGTGAGCAAGATCGATCAATCAAGGTGTCTAAATGGGAACTTGCTCAATCTCAAGTTTCACCCCACAGCAGTAGTCGGCGAAGGATTGAGCAAGCTCATCGCTTTGATTAAGGCGTATCTCATCGATTTGGCGGGTTGGCAGGTTCAGTTCAACATTGTATCTGCCGATAAGCTGCGGGCGGCCCAGGCAGAACCGGAATGCTACCGCGACCTGATCGTGAAAGTGGCAGGCTACAGCGCCCAGTTTATCTCATTGGATAAAGCCCTGCAGGACCAGATTATCCAAAGAACCGAGCATCTCACTTAATTAGAAGGAGGAGTCCTTATGCATCGCAAACTAGCCGTGACCATGATTCTGCTGTTCGTCCTCTTGTCATCAGCTGCTGCTTTCGCGGCGCCAGCCAAGTATGAGTTTCACTTGCCCTGTGCTGACCCCTTCTGGGGAGAGGGCGGGATCTGGGGCATGCTTTTTGCCCGGTCCGTAGAAGAGCTCACGGACGGCGCAGTCAAGATCATCCTGCACCTAGGCGGACAATGGGGCGGCAGTGAAGAAGACTACGTCAGAGATGTCCAGCTTGGCGCTTTGGACATGGCGCTAACGGCAACCAGCAATCTGGCCCCCTACACGAACAGCCTGTACGTGTATGACGTCCCCTTCCTTTTCAAAGACCCCAGCCATCAAATTGTGAGCACCTTCGAAACGAGAACCCAGCTCAAGCCTTTCGTGAAGGATATTCTGGCCAAGGCCAGCAAGGACTGCAGTTTCGAGATCCTCGCAGTCTCTCCCCTGGGCCGGCGTGACACATTTGGCAGGCGTCCCTTGAAGTCCGTCGACGATCTTCAGGGCATCAAGATGCGGACCATGGGCAGCAGGCCGCAAATCGATGCTTTTAAAGCTGTCGGTACAGTAGTCACCCCCCTGCCCTATGGCGAGTGCTATACAGGACTCCAAATGGGAACCATCGATGCGATGGAGAATTCACCGTCGATCTACTATGAGAATCGATACTACGAAGTCGCTCCTTACTGGATAGGCACTATGCATTACACGATCACGATGGCTATCATTGTTCAGCAGAATAAATGGGATTCACTTCCCAAGCAGTATCAGGACATCATCAGGGAGTGCGCCGTGAGCTCAGCCTACATAGCTGCCCAGTGGGGTCATGGTGCAAGCGATCTGCTTCTCGAGACGGTCATCCCCAACGTGGCCAAGGAGGTCGTCCACCTGAGCTCGGAAGAGCAGGCCGCCTTGAGGGCCAAGGCCCTGCCGGTGCTGCTTGACTCTTACGCCGATGCTATCGGGATTGATGTGCTGAAGGTCCTGGCCGAAGAGGATCCCCTTGTTGCCGACTGGCTGGCCAAGAACAGATAATCATTCGGGATATGAACGAAGTTGAGTGGACCTGGTCAGGTCCACTCAACTTTACACAAATCTTGGAGGGAGCTACATATGGCAGACTTGCAACCCCGTCCACTGCGGCTTATTGGCTGGCTGGAAGACCGAATAATGACTATGACCGCACTTCTCATTGTTTTGCTTACTGCGACCGCATCGATTAATCGCTACTTCATCCGTATTCCTTTGCCCTGGTATGAGGAGATCGTCATTTTCCTGTACATGCTCCTTGTCTTCTGGGGCTCAAGCAGATTGGTGAGGGATAATGCCCACATTCGAGTCGACCTTATAGGAACCTTCCTTGGCGGCAAGGCTCGTTTGGTTTACGAAGGAATCATATCCTTGGCGTGCTTAGTCATCTCGGCCCTAGGCACGTATTTTACCACTCTCATGGCCCTCAGAAACTCCGGGAGCAGTGTGTACTTGAGGATCCCCAACAGGTATATTATTGGTCTTAGCATGTCACTTGGCTTTCTGGCAATGACCATTCGGTACGCCTACCAATTGTGGTTCATTCTTCGCGACCTGCAAAGAACCCCCCATGGAAGCACCGCACGCTTGGACAACTAAAGGGAAGGTGGTCAGCCTTGCAGACATCAGCAATATTCATCTTAGGGGCTTTTTTGTCGGCGATTGTACTAGGGCTGCCTATTGCCCACAGTATGTTGTTTACTAGCCTGGTCTTTGTCCTGGCCATCGGTCAGGGCCCATCGGCCCTCATCCTCACGTTCAGTCGTTTAATGAGCGGCTTCTCTTTTTCCCTGTTGGCCATTTTCCTGTTCGTCTGCCTTGGGGTCTTAATGAATGAGACGAAGCTGGCTGACTACATTGTTGACTTTTTCAATCTTGCCGTCGGCCGCATCCGGGGCGGCTTGGGCTTGGTCACTACTATATCTTGCGCGTCTTGCGGTCCTCTCACAGGATCAGCTGTGGGGACGGCCAGCGCCGTCGGATCGGTCATGTACCCACAAATGATTCGGCGGGGATATGATTCGCGTTTTTGCACCGTCTTGATTGCCTTTTCAGGCATTTTAGGTTCCTTCATTCCGCCAAGCATCTCCGGCCTAGTCTACGCGATCACCGTGGGGCTTCCGGTCCTTGGAGTCTGGGTGGCAACGGCCGGTGTTGGTCTCCTCTACTTGGCTCTGTTGAGCACTATTACTGTAATCTTGAGCCGCCGCCGAGGATATGGCAGCCTTGATGAGGAAGTCACTCCCTCCATACTGTTCAAGAGCTTCATGCGGGCACTTCCAGCGGGACTCGTACCCCTGTGTGTTCTCGGGTCAATCTACGCAGGCATCGCAACGCCAACTGAGGCAGGAGCCATCGGCATCGTGGCATCTGTCATGTTAGGCTTCTTTCATTACCGGACCTTGACAAGCTTTGAACAGATCAAGCGGGCCATGTACGAATCGGCTGTGGTAACGGCGATGGTTATGTTCCTTGTTTGCGCTTCCTATTCGCTAAGCTACGTTCTAACTGTGACTGGATCAATAAAGGCTATTGCCCACATGGCCTTCATGCTGACCACCAACAAATATATGCTGCTGCTTCTTACCGGCGGGCTGCTCTTGATCCTTGGCTGCTTCATGGACGATACCGCTATTATGGTTCTCTTGGCCCCTGTGGCAGCGGCAATTCTAGTTCCCACAGGCATCCACCCCTATCACCTCGCAGCTTACTTTACGTCAGTGTGCCTCATTGGACTGGTCACCCCTCCGGTGGGAACAGTACTATATGCCGCGTGCGCCATCTCTAATGAACCCTTGCCGGGCTTGCTGAAGGATATTGCCATCTATATGATCCCGGCCATAATCATGGTTTTGATGATCACTTTTGTGCCTGGTGTATCCTTGTTCTTGCCCAAGCTCCTGGGATTTGTTTAGAAAGGAGCAGTTCATGAAATCAGGTGTCATATTCAACGTTGAACGGTTTGCAATTCACGACGGCCCCGGAATAAGAACGGTCGTCTTTCTTAAGGGATGCCCCTTGACGTGTTTGTGGTGCGCCAACCCAGAGGGACAGCTAGTCCGCCCCCAACTGTCCTTTGAGCCTAACGACTGCCTTGGCTGCAAAGAGTGTGTTCGGGCCTGTCCCCATGAAGGGTTCCAGTTCAGGAACGGCGAGCCCTTAGTCCTGTGGGACCGGTGTCTCAAGTGCAAGACATTGGACTGTGTCGATGCCTGCCCAACTGGAGCCCGCAAGAGAGTCGGCCAATTGACGACGCCCCAGGAAGTCTTGCAGCAGGTCCTGAGGGATCGGCCTTTTTTTGAGCGCTCCGGCGGCGGTCTTACGCTTAGCGGTGGAGAACCGTTGATGCAGGGTGCTTTTACCGCGGAATTGCTCCGAATGGCCAAAGCGGCGGACATTAATACTTGTCTCGAGACCTCGGGGATTTCAGACCACCCGAAGGCCATGGAAGCCTTAGAACTGGCGGACTTTGTCTTCCTGGATATTAAACACATGGATTCCGCTGCCCACTGTGAGTTGGTTGGCAGGGGCAATGAACAGACATTGGCGGTGGCCAGGCATCTTTCAGAGATGGGTAAGCCTGTCGTTGTTCGGATACCCCTTGTTCCCGGCCGTAATGACTCGCAAGAGAACGTTCTGGCAACGGCCCAGTTTGCAAGGTCGATCCGGTCCCTTGTCAGGTTGGAAATACTCCCATATCACCGGCTGGGGGTACAGAAATATGCTCGCATTGGGAGAGTGTACCAGCTTCAACAATTAGAACCCCCATCGAGCGAACTAGTTGAATCTCGAAGGAAGCTCGTTGAGGGCCTAGACATTGTGTGCAAGATTGTGTAGACATCTAACAGCAGGAGTGAGCCAATAATGAAAAAACGATTTGATATCCCAGGGGCAGGATCCCTCCCTGCCACCGTTGCTCACGGGGTGAGCACCAACGCTGCCCGCCTCTTTTTCTGCTCAGGGCAAGTGGCCCTCGATGCCGAAGGCAATGTGGTCGGCGTTGGGAACGTTGAAATCCAAACGCGACAGGTCATGGAGAACATAGCGGTCTTATTGGAGCAAGCCGGCTTTACATTTGCTGACGTAACCAAGGTAACAATGTTCTTGACGGATATTGGAGACTTGCCAAATGTAATCAAGGTTAGAAACGAATACTTGCGGAATACCTTTGTAGCCGCAACGGCAGTTGAAGTCAAGGGACTTGTCCATCCTGACCTCAAGGTTGAAATAGAGGTCATCGCGTGCAGTGACTAGCAGTTAGTACGTTGCGTCCGGCAAGACCTTGCAGCCCAGGACTACGGGGAAGGGCCGTCTTTTCTCTGGCAATCAGCGAGCAATCAAGACCAACCTCAGGGAAGACGGCCCGCTCTACTTTCATCCTGTCCATGCAAAACCTCACCGCACCCAATTGCTTCTTCCTCGATGCCTGACCATGACTCCCGTTCCCTATTTGCTTCGTTCATTGATGCCTCAGCGTCTTCTACCCGTAATCTACTTCTCAGCTGAGATGGATGCTAAGCGGGTAATTATTCACGCCTGTCAAGCTTCTTGCGTATTCTATGGGTGACTGAACTTAGGTTAGATTACCCCAGTGAAGGGGGATGGAAACATGTCCGAAGAAGCCCTTTGCCAGCTGCCTAGGTGCAGGGA
>JAAYLV010000024.1 GCA_012521755.1 Bacillota bacterium
ATCAGGAAGGCCCGCGCCCTGACGGAAGGCATCGGCTACATAGGCGTCAACGTACTTTTCGCGGTGAAGCAGTTTGCTGAACTGGTAAAGAGGGCCATGCAGGAAAAAGTCGACTTTATCGTCTCCGGGGCCGGCTTTTCCCGCGACATGTTCGATTGGGGCAGGGAGTATGGAGTGCCCGTCATCCCTATCGTCTCATCGAGCCGTCTAGCTAAGCTGGCTGAAAAGCTGGGGGCGGCTGCAGTCGTTGTCGAAGGTGAAGAGGCCGGCGGGCACTTGGGAACCGACAGGCCCTTAGCCGAAATCCTGCCCGAAGTAGCATCGGCGGTGAACATCCCCATTATCGCCGCCGGTGGTTTGACGGACGGCCAAGACATAGCCGCGGCCATGAAGCTCGGCGCCTCCGGAGCTCAACTGGCAACCCGGTTTGTGCTGAGCGAAGAGTGCGAAGCCCATCCGAATTTCAAGCAACTGTACCTGTCCGCGAATCAGGATGACGTTGTCCTCATCGAAAGCCCTGTTGGCCTGCCGGGGCGAGCCTTGCGCAATCAGCTGACGGAGCTCATCCGCCGGGGCGAGGCCCGCGTTAAGAAGTGCGATCAGTGCCTTAAGCGATGCAGCGCCAAGTATTGCATCCTCGATGTACTGAAAAAGTCAGTGGCGGGGGATACGGTCAACGGCCTGGTCTTTGCGGGGAAGAACGTCTTCAAGATCAAGAATATCCTTCCAGTTAAGACGATCATGGACAAGCTGGCTGGGGAGTTGGGTGCCGCCCTGACCTGACGTCTCCGGAAGCTTGCCATCAAGAAAGCTCCGGAGCCAGCAGTTGCTGTCTCCGGAGCTCCTCATTCTTACAGCTGTTTCTACAGCTTCTTATAGCAGAACCACCAGTCTTTGCACTCTACCTCGCCAGCCTTCTCCTCTTCCCTCCGCTTAGCGATGGCGGCCTCGGAAGCAGGCGGTGGCACAATTACCTTGTCCCCAAGGATTTCGTTGTTCGGCCAGTTAGCCGGAATCGCAACTTTATTCTTATCGGAGGTTTGCAGGGCCTTCACCGCCCGCAAGACCTCATCGATATTCCGTCCAACTTCCTGCGGATAGTGGAGGATGATCCGAATCACACCGTTGGGGTCAACGATAAAGACGGACCGGACTGTGTTGGACCCCTTCCCCGGGTGCAGCATGCCGAGGGTCTGCGCTACAGTCCCTAACCCGTCGGCAATGACCGGGAAGCCAATCTCCACATCGAGCTTCTCCTTAATCCATTCGACCCATTTGATGTGGGAAAAAACCTGATCGATGGACAGACCGATGAGTTCACACCCAATGTCCTCAAAATCCTTCCGACGGCGCTCGAAAGCCGCAAACTCCGTTGTACAGACCGGCGTAAAATCCCCCGGATGGCTAAATAGGACGAACCATTTTCCCTGATAATCACCGGGAAGCTTTTTCACACCGTGAGTAGTGACCACCTCTAGCTCCGGGAACTTCTCACCAAGCAGCGGCAGCAGAGCTCTATCCTTCGTTTCCATTGGGCAACCTCCTTTTACTAACGCAACTCATTATTGATATTCTTAGTATATCCTTCCAGCAACTGTCTGTCAAGCATTATTAATAATTATTTTCATCATGGTCTAACATTAGGGCGAGATGTATGAGCGGATGACTGGACCAATATCCATCCGTGC
>JAAYLV010000129.1 GCA_012521755.1 Bacillota bacterium
ACAGTTCTGTATGGAGCCTTAGAAGGGCTCTCAGGGACATAAGCACGACCGTCACCATCTAGTTATGCCGGCAAGGGCAGAGGGGTCCTCTGGTCACTCCTATCCTACAGTATCTTGACGCGAACGGGCAGCTGTCGACAATTAATGACCCATTGTGTTATCCTATACGTGCTGCTGGGAACAAGTATCACGTGGGGGTGAGAAGCATGTCGGTGCGGAAAGGCGTCAATCAAATCAGACAAGCCCTTAAATCCCGATCCTGGGACACTATTACCCAGGTCCTAAAAGAATTGCATCCCACCGATCAAGCGGAACTAATCAAGGAACTGACCCCCTCGGAACGTAGACAGGTGTTGAGTCACCTGTCTTATGAGCAGCTGGCGGAAATCGTTGCCGAGCTCCATTATGATGACCAGCGAGACGTGCTCCGCGAATTGGGGCGGGATAAGATCCCCGGTGTCCTCGATGAGATGTCGTCGGACGATGTGGTTGACCTTCTGCGGGAGCTGGAGACGGAGCAGGCCCAGGAACTCCTCGGCCTGATGGGGACGGAGGAGGCCCAGGATGTCAGGGAGCTCCTCGTCTATCCGGAGCAGACGGCCGGGGCGTTGATGACGACGGAATACGTGGCCCTGCCCCACAGGCTCAGCGCCGGGGAGACCATCGACGCCTTGCGCATCATTTCTCCCGATGCAGAGATGATCTACTATGTTTACGTCATCGATGAGCGGGAAAGGCTGGTCGGCGTCGTCTCCCTGCGGGATCTGATCGTGGCGAAGCCCACGATGCCTCTACAGGAGATCATGCGGAAGAAGGTCATTTCTGTGCCGGCAAGCATGGACCAGGAAGAAGTGGCCAAACTGCTGGATAAATATGATTTTCTGGCCCTGCCGGTGGTGGATGAGGAGGACCGGCTGCTGGGGATCGTGACTGTAGATGATGTGATGGATGTCATCACCGAAGAGGCCACCGAAGACTTCATTAAGATGGCTGCCATCCACGGGATGGAGGATCTTGCCCTCAGCCCCAAGGAAGCAGCTTTCCATCGGCTACCCTGGCTGCTTTTCCTGTTGCTGG
The DNA here is from genome assembly GCA_012521755.1 of Bacillota bacterium. GTDB lineage: Bacteria > Bacillota > Limnochordia > JAAZLZ01 > JAAZLZ01 > JAAZLZ01. The sequence goes on from JAAYLV010000129.1 coordinate 1,078, forward strand.
CGGGCTTTCTCACCGGGGGCATCATCACCCGCTTTGAAGATACCCTCCAGTCGGCGTTGGCCCTGGCGGCCTTCATTCCCATCATCGCCGACATGGCGGGCAACACGGGCACCCAGGCCTTGGCGGTGGTCGTACGGTCCATGGCCCTGAAACGGTTTGTCGGCAAGGAAGTATTGGAATTATTGCGGCAGGAGGCCAGCATCGGCCTCATCGTTGGTACTGTGTGCGGCATCCTCGTTGCTTTCCTCGCTGTCCTCTGGCACGGCAATCCCTTCCTTGGTTTTGTTGTGGGGGTCTCCATGTGGGTGACGTTGATCGTCTCAACGATGATCGGTGCCTTGATGCCGGTGCTATTCAACGCCTTGGGGGTCGACCCGGCTGTTGCCTCGGGGCCTTTCATTACTACGGTCAACGATATCGTCGGCCTTGGCATCTACTTTACCCTGGCGACCAAGTTCCTTGCTTATCTCGCTTGATGGCCGATCATTTTCCCCGGAAGAAAGCCAAGGGGGCCCCTGGGACGCATGGCGGGGAAAAACCGATGTGAATAGGGAAATCTCACCGCCGGGGTCCCTTGACAGGGCTGGTGCCGGAGCTTATAATTCAGACTAAGAAAGTCGGAAATAAAGGACAGGCAATGAAGGGGAGAAGTAGGGCGGTCTTCGCCTCAGAGAGGGCCCTAGCTGGTGGGAGGGGCTCGGTGGGAGCCGCTTCGAAATGCACCCCGGAGTCGCTGGTTGAAATGCTTCGGCAGAGTATGGCCAGCCGGCAGCCCTCGTTACCGGGCTGGACCCCATGGGGGGCCAAGAGGGGGGACATTGGTCCCAAACAGAGTGGAACCGCGGCTTTGAGCCGTCTCTGTAGCATTGCTGCAGGGACGGCTTAGCTATTTATAGGAGGTGATGGCCGTGTTAAAGAGCATCAAGCGGGATATCCAAGTGGTGTTCGAACGGGATCCCGCGGCCCGCAGCATCCTGGAGGTGATCTTCTGTTACCCGGGCTTCCATGCGATCCTGCTGCATCGGGTTGCCCATGCCCTCTGGTGTCGGGGCTTTCATTTCCTGGGCCGGTTCATCTCCCACGTTTCCCGGTTTCTAACTGGCATCGAGATCCATCCCGCAGCCAAGATCGGCGAAGGGTTCTTCATCGACCACGGCATGGGCGTGGTCATCGGCGAGACGGCGGAAATCGGGGATAACGTGACCCTTTACCAGGGAGTCACCCTGGGGGGAACGGGGAAGGAGAAGGGCAAGCGCCATCCAACTATCGGGGACAATGTGATCATCGCGGCGGGGGCGAAGGTTTTAGGCTCCTTCCGCGTTGGCGATAATGCTAAAATAGGGGCGGGAGCAGTCGTCTTGAAAGAAGTGCCCCCCAACTGCACCGTGGTGGGCGTCCCTGGCCGGGTGGTGGCCTGCCATGGCCGCCGGGTCGATACGGTGGACCTTGAGCATGGCGACTTGCCGGACCCGGTGGAGAAGATGTTTAAGACCTTGACCGAGCGGATCGAACGTCTGGAGGAGCGCTTGGCGGAGCTGGAGCGGGAAGAGGATCACGCAGCAGCAACAGGTTGATGGAGGAGGGGTTTTCTTGGCCCTGAAGATCTATAATACCATGACGCGACGGAAAGAAGAGTTCACTCCCCGGGAAGACAACAAGGTGGGGATCTATGTCTGTGGGGTCACTCCCTACTCGGACACCCACTTGGGGCATGCTTTGCCGAGCGTCCTTTGGGATGTCTTCCGTAGGTTTTTGCGATACCGGGGGTATGATGTGACCCTGGTGCAGAACTTCACCGATATAGATGACAAGATCATCGCCCGGGCGAACAAGGAGGGGGTTCCCGCCCAAGCCATCGCCCGGCGCTATGCCCAGGACTACCTGGAGAGCATGGACGCCCTGGGGGTGGAGCGGGCCGATCACTATCCTTTGGTGAGCGAGCATATCCCCCACATCATCGACATGGTCCAGACCTTGATCGACAAGGGGTTCGCCTATGTGGAGGGCGGCGATGTTTACTTTTCCGTGGAGAAGTTCCCCTCCTACGGCAGGCTTTCCCGGCAGCGGCTGGAAGACCTGGTGGAAGGGGAGAGCGCCGGGGAAGGCAAGCGGCACCCCGTAGACTTTGCCCTGTGGAAGGCGGCTAAGCCTGGGGAGCCTTCCTGGGACAGCCCGTGGGGTCCGGGGCGGCCTGGCTGGCACATCGAATGCTCCGCCATGTCCTTGCATTACCTGGGCAACTGCTTCGATTTCCACGGCGGCGGCGTCGATCTCATCTTCCCCCATCACGAAAACGAGATCGCCCAGTCGGAGGCTTACACGGGGGAGGAGCCCTTCGTCCGCTACTGGCTCCACAATGGCCTGATCAAGATCAAAGATGCGAAGATGTCCAAATCCCTGGGCAACTTCGTCACCGTCAAGGAGCTCCTCGCGGAGCATCCGCCGGAGCTCATCCGCTTCTTCCTGCTATCCGCCCACTACCGCAGTCCCCTGGAATACCACGAGGACAAGCTGGCGGAAGTCCGGCGGGGCTGGGAGCGGCTAAATAGCGCCTACAAGACCTTGACGGCAGCTATCGCCCAGGAAAGGGAGGCGGATGGAGAGGTTCCCTCCCCGATGAAGGAAAGCCTGCAGGGGGCATTGAAGGACTGCCGGGAAGGCTTCATCGGCGCCATGGAGGATGACTTCAACACGGCCCTGGCCATCGCCGCCCTCTTTGACTTGGCGCGGGAGACCAACACCTTCCTGGCCGAGGCTCAGCCTCCCTACGATGCTGAAGCTTTGGAGCTTTTGCGGGAGGCGGCCGAGCTCTTTAGGGTCTTTGGCGGCGAGATCTTGGGCATTGTGCAAGAGCCGGGCCCTGCGGGAGATGATAAGCTGGTCCAAGAGCTATTAGATCTGGTCATCGAGCTTCGCAGTCAGGCCCGGGCAAGGCGGGATTTTGCCACGGCCGATGCCATTCGGGATCGGCTGCGGGAGATGGGCATTGCCTTGGAAGACACCAGTGGAGGAGTCCGTTGGCGTTGGCTATGACGGAGGATCTTGCCACTCAGCTGTCCCCCGCAGTCCTAGCCTATGTGGGGGATGCCGTCTATGAACTTTTTGTGCGCACCTTGCTCATCGAACAAGGGGTGCGGCGCCCCGACCAGCTCCATCGTCAGGCGGTGGAGCTTGTGCGGGCTGAGGCCCAAGCCCGCTTCGTCCAGGAGATCCTCCCGGAGCTCACCGAAGACGAACGGGAGCTCATCCGCCGGGGGCGAAACAGCAAGGCGGGCCATGTGCCCAAGGGGGTCGACCCCATCACCTATCGCTACAGCACCGGCTTTGAGGTGCTGTTGGGCTATTTATACCTTTGCGGTCGGCAGGAGCGGCTGCGGGAAATCCTGGCCATGTCCTGCCGGTAGGAGGATGCCATGGAAGTCACATTGATCCAGTGTACGGCCGATATGCTGAAGACCATCTGGTGCGCTGCCCGCACCTGCTACAGCCCCCTCACCCCCCAGGAGCTTTGGGGAAGCGATCCTTCCCGGGAAGAGATGCTCCGGATCGCCCGGCACATCTTCACCTCCCGGCACCTGTCCGTTGCCGAACACTGCAGCATGACCTTCGCGGTGAGCGGTGTCTCCCGGGCCCTCCTGGCCCAGTACTCTCGCCACCGGATCGGCGTCAGCCTGTCGGTCCAGAGCCAGCGCTACGTTTCCGCCCGGCGGACGGCCAAAGGGCGCCTTTGCGCCCATGTCATCCCCCCCGGGGTGGAGGCCAAACCTGAAGCTGAGGCCGTTTACCTAAGGGCGATGGAGGAGGCCCAGGCTTTGTACGATGAGCTGGTGGACATTGGCGTTGCTAAAGAGGATGCCCGTTTTGTCCTCCCGGGGGGTGCGGCCACCAACTTCGTCACCACCGTCAATCTAAGGTCCCTCTTGGACATCTACCACAAGCGGGTGGTCACCCCGGGGGCCCAGTGGGAGATCAAAGAGCTCATCGTGCGGATGGCCAAGGCGGTGGTGGAGCGGGAGCCTTGGCTCCTTGACTATTTCCCCGGACTGGAGGAGTGTTGATTGGACAGGCTCCCCGGCCGCAATCTCGTCATGGAAGCTCTAAAGTCAGGGAGGAAGATTGAAGAGATCTGCCTATCCGGGACAAAAGGCTTGGAAGAGCTAATCCTCCTGGCGAAGAAAAGGGGGGTTCCCCTCCGGCAAGTTGACCGGGAGGAACTGGACATACTAATGCCGGAGGCGCCCCACCAGGGAGTGGTGGCCCTCGTCGAAAGCTACTCTTATGCTTCCTTGGAAGAAATCTTTGACCGGGCCGCCGCGAGGGGGGAGGACCCTTTAATCCTCCTTCTCGACAGCCTTCAGGATCCGCAAAACCTGGGGACACTTTTGCGCAGCGCCGATTGCGGCGGAGTCCATGGCGTGATCATTCCGAAAAAGCGCGCGGTAGGCCTGACGCCCGGAGTCGTGCGGGCATCGGCGGGGGCGGTGGAATACGTGCCGGTGGTCCAGGTGACTAACCTGGTGCGGACTATGGTCGAGCTGAAGGCCAGGGGCCTTTGGCTCGCCGGGGCTGAAGCCGATGGCCAGCAGCTGTACTATGAAGCAGATTTGACTGGACCTATAGGGCTAGTCATCGGCGGTGAACACCGGGGATTGGGTCGGCTGGTCAGGGAGCACTGCGACTTCATCCTGCGGCTGCCCCTGCGGGGCAGGCTCAATTCCCTGAATGCCGCCATCGCCGGATCCATCCTTATCTTCGAGGTTCTCCGCCAAAGGGCTGCGTCCGGGCAGAAATAGTGAAGGAGAGTGCCGGAGATGGCCGGCAGGAAGGCATCGCTCCTCATCATCCTCATCCTGGCCGCGACCGGCTTGGCTTTTGGCCGGGTCAGCTATTTTTACTGGCCTACTTCCCGGATTCTCCCCGGAGTGATCCTCGCCCCTGTCGGGAGGGAGCTTGCGGGACTCACCCGGGAAGGCCTCGACGAGCTGTTGGCCGACCTTCCCCGCAAGGTCCTCCTTCAGCTCGAGGATCAAGCTTGGGAGGCCGCGCCGGAAGACTTTGGCTTCCAGATCGACGGGGACCTGACCTGGCAAAGGGCTTCCTTGGCGGGACGGGGGAAGGTGGCCGCAGCTCTTTTGGGAAAGTCGGCCACCATCCTGGAGCCGGTTGTGGCGTTTGACGAAGAAGCTTTGGATGCTTGGCTCCAGTCCCTGGCGGGGGAGGTTTATCGGCGGCCGCAAAACCCGTCTTTGGGTCCCGCGGGCGAGCTCATCCCAGGGGAGGAAGGTCGCCGGTTAGATTTGGCCGAGGCCAAATCCTCCATCCTGGCCGCGTGGCTCGGCCGGGGACCGGGGACCTTAGCTTTGCCCTTGGAAAAGCTCGCTCCCCAAACGACGACAGCGGATCTTGAGCCCTTTCGGGGGGGATGCAAGCTCGCCAGCTTCCGGACGAGCCTTGGACCGTCAGACCCCAATCGGGTCCATAACATCGCCCTGGCGGCCGGAGCCGTCTCGGGAGTAATCCTGCCGCCGGGGGGCCGGTTCTCCTTTAATGAGATTGTTGGCCCAAGGATAGCGGAACTTGGCTTCAAAGAAGCCCCGGAGCTCATCCAAAGCCGGCTGGTGCCAGGGATTGGGGGAGGGATCTGCCAGGTGTCATCGACCCTCTACAACGTCGTACTCCTGGCCGGCCTGCCCATCATCGAACGGCACAACCATTCCCGGCCGCCAAAGTATGTGGGGCCCGGCCGGGATGCTACAGTAGTCTACCCCGGCAAGGACTTTGCCTTCCGCAACGATAAGGATCAGGCCCTGCTCCTTTTGGCCAGGCTCGATGGCGGCTGGCTGGAAGTCAGCCTCATAGGGCAAGAGCCCTTGGCGGAACAAGTTTCTTTGGCCGTTGAAATCCTGGAAGAGATCCCTTTCAATGAGGAGGAGATCTTTGATCCAGCTTTAGGTCCTGGTCAAGAGGAGGTGGTGGAAGAGGGAAGTGAGGGCCTTCGGGTTCGCTTGTGGCGGACAATTCACCGGGCCGATGGGTCCGCTGCCCGGGAGATCGTAGATGAGGACCTCTATCCCCCGGTCCCCCGTTTGGTTCGCAGGGGCATTCCTTGACCGCTCTAGGGGGGTAGTGTATAATGGGCGTGGAATGGAACTACCTCAGATGCGCTTGTAGTGCTGATTCCCCTTATTCACAAGCCCAGATTCGGGTGATGCCCTCTAGTGGTCCCTGCCGACGGGCAGGCTGGTTTCAAGTGTTTCCCCCCTGGCGTGCATGCCATCATGACAAGCCACCGGAGATGCCTTCTTTGGGGGTTAATAGTCCGGGTGGAGGCGGTGCTAGTTGAGTGTAAAAGTCCGGCACGATCTTTACGCTAAGTACGAACGCTGTAAGGACGAAGAAGTAGTGGAATTTGCCAGGGCAGGGGATGAATTTGCCCTGGAATACATGATTGACAAGTACAGAAATTTCGTCAGGGCGAAAGCCCGCTCTTATTTCCTCATCGGCGCCGATCGGGATGACATCATCCAAGAGGGGATGATCGGCCTGTACAAGGCAATCCGGGATTTCCGCGCGGACAGGCTGGCTTCTTTTCGCGCCTTTGCCGAACTGTGCATCACCAGGCAGATCATTACGGCCATCAAGACGGCAACGAGGCAGAAGCATATTCCCCTCAATTCTTATATTTCCCTGAACAAGCCCATTTACGATGAGGAATCGGACCGCACTTTGATGGATGTCATCTCCGGCAGCAAAGTCACCGACCCTGAGGAGCTGGTGATTAGCCGGGAAGAGTTCATCGACATTGAAAGCAATCTCGAGGAGTTCCTCAGCGAATTGGAATGGAATGTTCTCATGTCCTACTTAGAGGGCAAGTCCTACCAGGAAATCGCTGATGATTTGTGTCGCCACGTCAAATCCGTCGACAACGCCCTCCAGCGGGTGAAGCGGAAACTGGAGCGGTACCTGGAAAAGCGGGAGATGGAGGCGGATCGGTACCACAAGGAGTAACGGATTGACACCCGCTAGAGGAGATGGTATAATCAATACTGCTTGCAGGCCGGCGTAGCTCAACCGGTAGAGCAACCGCCTTGTAAGCGGTAGGTTGCGGGTTCAAATCCCGCCGCTGGCTCCAGAAGGATTTGACTTGGACAAAACAAGATGTTATAATCAACCTTGGTCCTTGAAACTGTGGAGGGATTCCCGAGCTGGCCAAAGGGGGCAGACTGTAAATCTGCTGGCGATGCCTTCGGAGGTTCGAATCCTCCTCCCTCCACCAGCACTTAAAAAGGTAACGACGCGGGGTGGAGCAGTCTGGTAGCTCGTCGGGCTCATAACCCGAAGGTTGTCGGTTCGAATCCGGCCCCCGCAACCAATATTTGAGCCGGCATAGCTCAGTAGGTAGAGCGCATCCATGGTAAGGATGAGGTCACCAGTTCGATTCTGGTTGCCGGCTCCATTAAAATTCCTCTCGCTTACGGGAGGATTTTTTTCGTACATACCGAATAACATTTAAGGTTTTTCGCTTTGCAATCGGCATCAAGACCGGTGGGAAAGGAGTTGGCCGAATATGGCGAAACAAAAGTTTGAAAGGACCAAGCCTCACGTTAACGTAGGGACCATCGGGCACGTAGACCACGGCAAGACTACGTTGACCGCCGCCATCACCTTGGCTTTGTCCAAGTTCGGTGGAGCCCAAGTGAAAAAGTATGATGAGATCGACAACGCTCCGGAGGAGAGGGAGCGGG
>JAAYLV010000130.1 GCA_012521755.1 Bacillota bacterium
GAATCAGCCCGGTTATATTTTGATCTATCCACCCCCGGCCGCTACTTCTCCGATCCAAAGCCAACAGCACCCACGTTCGAACCAGCAAGGCGAGGATAATCGGGGCGGCATCGCCCGCCCCCCTTATTGGCAGGTTGCTACAATACCTCGGCTGTGGTACCCTTTATGTAGGTTATCCGGACAATCAGGGGAGGTACGGAGGTGGCCAATAAGTATAAGATCTTTACCTTCGGTTGTCAGATGAATGTCCATGACTCGGAGGTCATCGCCGGCTTGCTCCGGCAGCTAGGGTATGAGGAAGCAGATGAACCTGAGGATGCAAGCCTCCTCATTTTCAATACTTGCTGCGTTCGGGAAAACCCCGAACGGAAGATCTTCGGCCGAGTCGGCAGCTTAAGGGAGCTGAAAGAAGAAAACCCAGATCTCATCATCGCCATCTGTGGCTGTATGGTTCAGCAGCCAGGGCAATTAGAGCGCATCCGCCAGGAGCTGCCCCATGTCAATTTGGTTTTTGGCACCCACAACATTCACCGCCTGCCAGAGCTCCTAAGCCAAATTCAAGACACGGGCGAGCGGTTATTTGAAGTGTGGGATACGGAAGGCGACATCGTCGAAGGCTTGCCGGCATCCCGCCTCGATGGATTGAAGGCTTTCGTCAACATCATTTACGGCTGCACCAACTTTTGCACTTATTGCATCGTACCCTATGTGCGGGGTCGGGAGCGAAGCCGCCAGCCGGAGGCGATCCGGCGGGAAATCGAGGACTTGGCGGCCCGAGGGTACAAGGAAGTCACCTTGCTAGGCCAAAACGTCAATGCTTACGGCAAAGACCTGGACGAGGACATTACCTTTGCCGATTTGCTGCGCATCCTTGATGGGACTAGTGGAATTGACCGAATCCGGTTCACCACTTCCCATCCCCGCGATATGTCCGATGAGCTGATCGACGCTATGGCAGACCTTCCCACCGTGTGTGAACACTTGCATCTACCCCTCCAAGCCGGCAGCAATCGGATCCTGGAGAAGATGAACAGGGGCTATACCAAGGAGCAATATCTTGATCTCGTGGGCCGCATCCGAGAGGTAATCCCCCATATTGCCCTTACCAGCGACCTTATCGTGGGGTTTCCGGGGGAAACGGAGGAGGATTTCGAGGAAACCCTGCAGGTGGTGGAAGAGATCCAGCTAGACTCCGCTTTCACCTTCATCTTTTCGCCTAGGCCAGGGACCATCGCGGCGAAGATGGAGAATCAGGTGCCCGAAGAAGTAAAGAAAGAACGGATTTATCGGCTGATCGAACTGCAAAACCGAATCAGTCTGCAACGAAACCGCGCCCTGGTCGGCTCAATCCAGGAGGTCCTCGTCGAAGGGCCGAGCCAAACGGATCCGGACAAGTATATGGGCCGAACTAGGGGCAACAAGCTGATCATCTTTGCCGGACCGGCAGAGCGCGGCCGTCTCATGCGTGTTAGGATTACCGAAGCCAAGACCTGGTCTTTGCACGGTGAGCTGATGCCCTAAGAAGAACCAACTACAGGAGGCCGGCCCATGGCCAAACTGACCCCGATGCTCAAGCAATACTTAGAAATAAAGAAGCAGTACCCGGATGCCTTGCTGTTTTTTCGCCTGGGAGACTTCTACGAAATGTTCGGCGAGGACGCGGAATTAGGCGCCCGGGAGCTGTCCATCACCTTGACCTCCCGGGAAGCGGGCAAAGGTCGGCGGCTGCCCATGTGCGGCGTTCCCCACCATGCAGCTGACAAATACGTAGCGACTTTGGTGGGGAAGGGCTATAAGGTGGCCATTTGTGAACAGATGGAGGACCCCAAGACCGCGAAGGGCGTCGTGCACCGGGAGGTAGTTCGCCTCGTCACCCCGGGTACAGTCACCGACGATGAGATGCTAGAGGCTAAGTCCAATAATTATCTAGCGGCCATCACCAAAGGGGCCCAAGGATACGGACTGGCCTATACAGATATCACTACGGGTGAGTTTGCCGGTACGGAGTTCACCGGCAGGGAAGCCCAAGCATTGCTGTTCGACGAAATTGCCAGGCTCCAACCCGCTGAGGTTCTCCTCGCGCCGGGACTTGATGGCTTGCAGGAGGCCTTAGGGCAAGTTGGAGGTACAATGACCTTCAACCTTTGTTCAGAAGAGGCCTTTAGTTACGAGCGGGCTTGCAGTGCATTGAAGGAGCAGTTCCAGTGCACTTCCCTGATGGGGTTCGGTTGTGATCGGCACATCCTTTGCACATCCGCAGCCGGAGCAATTCTGGATTATCTCCATACTACCCAAAAGACGGTGCTAAGCCATCTACAGAACCTGCGGATCTACTCGACGCAGAAATATATGATCCTTGACCCGGCCACTAGGCGCAATCTAGAGCTAACGGGCAACTTGCGGACTGGTCAAAAGCAAGGCTCACTCCTTGGGGTCCTTGACGAGACCCTGACGGCGATGGGGGGCCGGGTCCTGCGCCAATGGCTAGAACAACCATCGATGGACCTAGCGGAAATCAACGATCGCCTCGATGGGGTGGCAGAGTTCGTCGATAAGGGACTGATGCGGGAGCAATGCCGCCGCCTGCTCCGCGATGTGTATGACCTGGAACGCTTAGTCGGGAAAGTAGGCTGTGGTTCGGCTAACGCACGAGACCTCATCGCGTTGAAGGAATCCCTGGCTAAGATCAGCCCCCTCAAAGAACTCTTGACTAGTTTTGACTCCCCCCTGATTCAAAGACTGGAAGGGGAACTAGACGAACTGGGAGACGTGGTTCAGCTCTTAGAGGCATCCATCGAGCCCGATCCACCAACGGGACTCAAAGAAGGCAATCTCATCCGGGCTGGCTATCACCCTGAAATCGACCGGCTGCGCCGCATTTGCCGGGAAGGGAAGGGGTGGATCGCGGCCTTAGAGCAAGAGGAGAGAGCAAGGACAGGCATCAAGTCCCTTAAAGTAGGATTCAATAAGGTGTTTGGCTACTACATCGAAGTCACCAAGGCAAACCTAGGGGCCGTTCCTCCAGACTATCAGCGAAAACAGACGTTGGCTAACGCTGAGCGATTCATCACCCCTGCCCTCAAGGAGAAGGAAAACCTCATCCTTGGAGCGGAGGAACGGATCGTCGAACTGGAATACGAAGTGTTCACCGCGGTCAGGGCGGCCGTTGCCCAAGAAGGAGAGCGAATCCAACGGACAGCCCGAGCCATCGCCCAAGTAGATGTGCTTTGTGCGCTATCGTCGGTGGCGATTAAATACAATATGGTCAGGCCCGAGATCGATGATAGCACGGAGATTATCATCAAGGGCGGGCGGCATCTGATCGTGGAAAGCCTATTGGACGATGTGGAGTTTGTCCCCAACGACGCGCACCTGGACACAGATGAAAACCGAATTATCATCTTGACCGGGCCGAACATGGCGGGCAAGTCAACATACCTTCGGCAGCTCGCCATCATCGTCCTGATGGCCCAAATGGGCAGCTTCGTCCCCGCATCATCGGCCCGCATCGGGCTGGTGGACCGCATCTTCACCAGGGTGGGGGCCGTCGATGATTTGGGCACAGGGCAAAGCACCTTCATGGTAGAGATGACCGAGCTGGCTAATATCTTGGTCAATGCAACGTCCCGCAGCCTAATTATCATCGACGAACTAGGCAGAGGGACAAGCACTTATGACGGGATGGCCATCTCCCAGGCGGCTATTGAATACATCCACAACAAGATCAAAGCAAGGACAGTCGTTTCCACCCATTATCATGAACTGACCCAACTTGAGGATAAGCTCCCTTGTGTCAAAAACTATCAGGTGCTGGTGGAAGAGAAACAAGGAAAGATCGTCTTCCTTTACACCATCGCCCGCGGCGGAACAGACCGCAGCTACGGCATCAACGTGGCCCGCATGGCGGGAGTTCCGCGGCCAGTAGTACAACGGGCCCTCCAGCTCTTAGGTCGATGGGAGCTCCCCCAGCAGGTGCCAGGTCAGATGCAGCTGCATGAACTCATCCTTAATGAGACAGCCGCTGCAGAGGAAGAGGAGGACGAGATCCTAGCGGAGCTGGCGGCGTTGAATATCAATGAACTCACACCCCTGCAAGCTTTGACGATCCTAGCCGACTGGCAAAGCCAGTTGAATGGAGGCGATAAGGGTTGACCATCCGGATCCTTGATGAAGATGTGGCCAATAAGATTGCCGCAGGCGAAGTCATTGAAAGGCCAGCTTCCGTTGTCAAGGAACTCATTGAAAACGCGATCGATGCCAACGGCCGTCGCCTCCTGGTAGAGATAAGGGATGCGGGGATGACTTACATCCGGGTGAGTGACGATGGGGAGGGAATAGAGGCAAAGCAGCTTCCTTTGGCTTTCTTGCGTCATGCCACTAGTAAGATAACGGCTGCCTCCGATCTACGGTCGGTTCGTACCCTGGGCTTTCGGGGAGAGGCCCTCGCCAGCATTGCCGCGGTCGCCCGGGTTGAAATATACTCTCGTCCTCAGGAACAGCCGACTGGAGCTTACCTGCGGATTGAGGGGGGTCAAGTCCTCACCCATGAGAGCGCGGGATGTCCCGTAGGGACGAATATCATCGTCAAGGACCTATTCTACAATACCCCGGCAAGGCGCAAGTTCCTGAAGAGTCCCGGCGCCGAAAAGCGCTATATCATCGATGTTGTCGGACGTCTCGCTTTGGCCAACCCCCATGTCGCCATCCGTTTGGTCTGCGACAAGGAAGAAGTCCTGAGTACACAAGGCAATGGCGATATGTTACTCGCTATCCAGGCCGTCTTCGGCGGCGAGCTTGCCAGTGGCATGCTTCCCATTCAGGGCCAGCTGCCACCGGGGACAATCAATGGGTACATTGGACTCCCCGAGCTTGCGCGAGGTCAACGGACCCACCAGGTATTCATCATCAATGGCCGCTGCATTGAGAGCCGTCTGTTAACCAGCGCCCTTGAGCGCAGCTACGGCTCTCTCCTGATGACGCGCCGCTTTCCCGTGGCGGTGGTCCAACTCCAGCTTGACCCGGCATTTATCGATGTCAATGTCCATCCGGCCAAAAGTGAGGTCAGGTTTCAGGATGACAGCATGGTGTACAGGGGCCTGCTCCTTGCTGGACAGCGGGCCCTGGGACAGCGGGAAGCGGACCGGACCTGGCCCATGAGCCCCGAGCCCAAGGGAGAACAAGCCCAATGGACTTTCGAACCCGCCGTAGTGGGGCGGGTAGAGCCCCTTCGCGAGCTGCAAAGCCCCTATGTCACAACTGCGCCACAACCGACCCAGGTCATCGGCCAAGTCTTCCAAGGGTTTATTATCGTCCAAACTCCGACGGAGATGCTCATCATCGATCAACATGCCGCCCATGAGCGGATTCTTTACGAACGGCTCCGCCGCCAGCAGGAAGACGCGGCCATCCAGGAATTGCTGCTGCCGGTCACCCTTGATGCTGGCCCGGAGCAGGCCCATCTGATCGAGAGCAACCGGGAACTGCTCCATAGCCTGGGAGTGGGGCTAGAGGGCTTTGGAGGCACATCCTTCATTTTGCGCCATGTACCCACATTCCTTGCCTCCAAGGGCAACTGGTCCGAGCTGTTGTCCCAGATCACAGAAGCACTAGCTGGAACCTCGCCAGAGGACGCTTTGCTCGTCACCTTAGCCTGCCACGGGGCAGTAAAGTACGGGGATCGGCTGACTTTGCACGAAATGGAGACGTTGGTTGCGGACCTATTCCAGGCCGACTGCTTCGGAACGTGTCCCCACGGCCGCCCAACGATCCTTCGTTATTCCCAGGGCGAGCTGGAGCGGCGCTTCGGTCGATAGGGGGGGTGAGGCGGATTGTCTAGACTTCCCTTGTTAGTCCTCGTCGGTCCAACGGCAGTGGGGAAAACCCAGTTGTCCCTCAGGCTGGCCGAAGAGTTGGATGGGGAAATAGTCTCCGCAGATTCGATGCAGGTATACAAGTTCATGGATATCGGCACGGCCAAGCCTACCCCGGAAGAGCGAAGAAGAATTCCCCATTACTTGTTGGACGTTTGTCTACCTAATGAATCCTTCAGTGTTGCTCGCTATCAGAGGCTTGCGTGGGATGCCATCGCCAACATCCACCGCCGCGGTCGTTTTCCCATTTTGACCGGCGGGACAGGCCTTTATGTCCAAGCAGTTGTCGACGGCCTCAACTTTCCCCCCCAACCTTCTGATAAGCAGTATAGGGCGAAGCTCCAGGCCCTAGCCCAGGAGGAAGGGCCCGAAGCCGTACACCGACTGCTCCAACGAGTGGATCCCGAGACGGCTTCCCGCATTCATCCCAACAACCTGCGCCGCGTCGTGCGGGCCCTGGAGATTTGCCGCTGTACCGGTCGCCCCATGTCCGCGCATTTGAAGGAAGAGCCGCGGCAAAAACCACCCTATGATCTCCATATGTATGGCTTGACGAGGGACCGTTCTGAGCTCTATGAACGGATCAATCGCCGGGTGGACGAAATGATCGCGGCTGGCCTCGTTGCCGAAGTCAAGGTTCTTGTGGAGATGGGATTTGCCGAGGGGAAGACAGCTCTCCAAGCCCTGGGATACAAGGAAATCCTGGCTTATCTGCAAGGGCTTCTGACTTTTGAAGAGGCCGTCGAGCTATTGAAACGGGATACCCGCCGTTATGCCAAACGACAGCTCACCTGGTTTCGTCGGGACCGCCGCATCCGCTGGTTCAACCTGAGCGAAATCACCGTCGCACAGGTCATAACCACCATCACCCAGGACATGCTAAAGGCATTGGCTGAATAATCTTATATTTTCGCCATTGTTTAGCAGGAATTTGGGAAAGGCCGCGAGAATTGCAGTTCTATATAAGCGGTGACCCCTGGCGGAGTGGTGGTGGGCATGGCGTGACTCTCGCCGGGGCCTGTCACTAATATTCTGAGGAGGTCTAATATAATGGAGAATCCTGACTTATACACCCTTAGTCGGTTGAGCGCTGAACTGAACATCCCCGAAAGCACCCTGCGCCGTTACACCAAGCAGTTCAGCGAGTTCATTCCCTCGGTCGGTCAGGGTCGCAAACGTCGGTTTAGAGCGGAGGCAAAACCCATCCTGCTCAAGATCTCCCAGTACTTCCGCGAAGGTTTAGAGACGGACCAGGTCACGGCCCGCCTAGAGCAAAACTACCAACGGACCGTGGATGTTAAGGATCTGGCAGTTACGAGACGACACGGGCTGACTGATGATTCTACTGCGGAACTAGCGGCAGCCCTAGAACAACACGCGCAGACTCTGAACATCTACAACGCAGTGGCGAGGGAGACCCTCGAGATCCTCCGGCAGCAGTCGGATTTGCATGAAGTCCTGATCAATACTCTAGGCAGACTACCCGCGGAGGTGGCAGGTGAGATCCGTCGCCACACCCTGCTCGCCAGGATGAAATCCATCCTTCGCCTAGACCGGAAGTAGCCGACTGTCACGCCTGCCGGCCTTTCAACGTAGAATGCTAAGGTAGAAAGGTCCCGGGCAGGTGAGGAGATGGGGGATTGGCTTCATTCCCTGCATCATGACGAAGTGCTGCGGTTTCTTTGTGAAGGCAAACTGTCCACGGCGGATGCCCTTCGTTTGCTTAGGCAGACCCAGCCTGCCGGAGCCGCAGCCAAGGACAAGGCCGCTCCTCCCACGACAAACCCCGATGCCTTGCGCCAAGCCTTGGCCGAGTTGAATCTTCTCGTGGGCCTCCAGGAGGTCAAGGGGTTGGTCAGGGAAATCCTGGCCTTCGTTGAGATTCAGAATCGCCGTCGTCAGGAAGGTTTGAATACCGAGCCGACCGTATTGCATATGATCTTTAAGGGTAATCCGGGAACTGGAAAGACCACCGTCGCCCGGATCTTGGGGAAGATACTCCATGAAATGGCCGTACTGCCCAAAGGGCATTTAGTTGAAGTTGAGCGGGCCGACTTGGTCGGGGAGTATATCGGTCATACGGCGTTGAAGACCAGGGAGCAGGTCCGCAAAGCCCTCGGCGGCATTTTGTTCATCGATGAAGCCTATTCCCTCGCCCGCGGCGGCGAAAAGGACTTTGGCAAGGAAGCCATTGATACTTTGGTCAAGGCTATGGAGGACCACAAGAATCAGTTCATCCTCATCCTCGCCGGCTATCGGCTGGAGATGGAATGGTTCCTGCAGACAAATCCCGGCCTGCGCTCCCGCTTTCCTATCCACATCGATTTTGTCGACTACACCCTTGACGAACTGCTGCAGATTGCCGAGCTGTTCGTCGCCGAACGCCAGTATAAGCTCTCGCCAGGGGCTAAGACCAAGCTCCTGCGGATCCTGCAGAAAAAGGTCAGTGACTCGGAAGGTAATTTCGGCAATGCCCGTCTGGTACGCAACCTCTTGGAAAAGGCCATTCGACAACAGGCAGTCCGCCTAGTCAGCCTCACCAGACCAACCAGGGAGGAGCTAATGCTAATTACAGCCCAGGATTTGGAAGGACGGGAGACTCTGTGAAGCGCTGCATCATCATTGGCAAACCGAACGCCGGCAAGACTCTCTTCACCCTCAATTTCGCCGCCTACCTAGGCACAACCCCTTTGCATGTAGCATTCCGTCAGGACAACACCACCAACTGGAAGACTTACCGTCTCGACGAAGCAGTGCAGCAGCTCACCAGTTCCAAGCCCCATCATACCCTGGGCCTCCAGGAGCTAATTGTGACCTTGCCTGCGAGGAAAGGGGCGAAGCGCATCCAGCTCATCGACACATGCGGCCTCGTTGAAGGCATACCAGCAGAGCAAGATATCCGGCGGGCGATGGCCGCCACCTTAGCCGCCGTACGGGATGCCCACCTGATCCTCCATATCATCGATGCCTCGCGGGTGAAGGCCGCCGGGACTGTCGAAGCCCTTGGGGAAGTGGACTACCAGGTTGCCCAGTTCGGGCAGCTCAGGGATGGATACCTGATCCTGGCCAACAAGATTGACCTGCCCGAGGCCAAGGAAGGACTCGATATCATCGCTCGGGAGTTTGCCGCCCATCAAGTCATACCGATTTCGGCCCTGTACCAGCAAGGATTCAAGGCGGTGAAGCAGTTTGTCCAGCGCCATATCTAGCATCCTGGCCAAGTACTTGTGCATACTACTAGTCGGCCTGGCCATCAAACTGATGGACGACTGCCTCGACGAACCGATGCAGGACCTAGCAGACTGTTGCCAGCAAGGAGCCATAGCTTACGCGCTGCTGGCCTTGGCCACGGCCGCGGCCATCGCTTCGGATACAGCCTGTTCCTTATTTTTCGCCGCTTATATCTTAGGAATGGCCGGGGATGCAACAAGGCCGCTGGCTTCAAGGCTGCGGGGCTGGGAAGAATCCCTCCTTGTCCTAGGAATTGGCCTTGCATCCGTTGGGTGGAGGCCTTTGCTGGCAGCGACGTCAACTCTGGCAGCCGTGCAGCTTTATGATGACTTTGCCGATGTGGCCGTGGATGCCCGCTTGGGAAGAGTGAATCTAGTGCGAAAGTGGGGATATACCGAGTGTCTATTGCTGCTGGCTATATCCATGGCCACGGGAGCCCTGCTCAATCCCTTGCAGACCCTCTTAGTATTCCTCGCCGTTCCCCCTGTTCTCGCGCTGACCCGCAAGACCCGCAGAGAGGACGAATGGGTTTGTACTTGAGTCCAGAAACGCTAACAATCGGCATTATCATTATGATACTCATAGGCTACATATGGGGAAGGAGAAGCGGCCTGCAGGAAGGATTTCGCCAGGGGTTGGCCTTTGGTCCCCTTGAAGTCAGACGCCAAAGCCTCAGCGCAGGTTATTGTTCTATCTGCAGCCCCCAATGCTCCTGTCAAGGGTCGCTTCTAGGAAAGAGTCCTGACGTTGATGAGAGCTTATCTGGCGAGGTTGAGCAAGGCTCAAGCTAAGGACATCCACCGTCTGAACCAGGCCCATGGGCCTGGTTTGCGTTTTGCCGGTCACGGGACAGGCGCAAGCCGGGGGATAGGGAAAGTCATAACCTTAGTGTCCGATTCCTCACAGGCAGGGCTCGACATAGTCCCCCGGGGCCCTTGAGTTGGGAGGTGGGCCAAGGGAGAACGAGGTGGATAGCCCTTGTTGTCCTTCTGGTTACAAAAGTTTGACAGGTAACTTGCCCGGGATGTAGAATTAGCTCGGAGGCAAGGGGGAGAGCGACATGATCCTTTCATTCGTATTAGACTTCAACTCTCGCGAAGAGATGGACCAGGTGGCTAACAAGCTGTGGAAACAGCACAAGATTACCGGGGAGATGGAAATGATCCCGCTGCCTGGCGGTAAGTGGCGGTTATCCGTCCATTCTGAAAAGCAGCTTCGCCAAAGCACTATCGATGCATTGCCGGGCAAGCGGATAACCAGCAAGCTGGCAGGGATCAAGATAGAGGAGGACTCCCAGGAAGTTGACTGATGCGGCGGTATTGGACTTGATCGCCAACGCAAAGGACGAGCTCCGTCCTTTATGGCGTTCCTATGATCAACTGAAGCTGATTAACCAAAAGAGAGTCTTGAGAGCTTTTCAGGACAACCGCATTTCCGATTACCACCTGGTAGGGACGACAGGCTATGGATATGGCGATTTGGGTCGAGATGCCGTGGAAGGTGTGTTTGCAAGGGTTTTCCGCGGGGAGGAAGCCCTCGTCAGACCTAATCTGGTAAGCGGCACCCATGCTATCGCAGCTTGTCTCTTTGGCCTGCTCAAGCCGGGGGATGAACTCATCTCAGCGGTAGGGAGGCCATACGACACGTTGTGCCAAGTCATCGGCATTGAGGGAAATGCACCGGGCAATTTGATGGAGATGGGTATCGTCTACCGGGAAGTCCCCTTAACAGAAGAGGGTGGACCAGATCTCGCCGCTCTGGAACGAGCTATCACCAAGAAGACGCGGCTGGTGCTGATCCAGCGCTCCCGGGGCTATGCCTGGCGTCCGGCTTTGCGGGTGTCCCAGATCGCAGATATCGTACGCCGAGTGAAGAATGTCCGCCGGGATATCGTCTGCTTCGTTGACAACTGCTACGGTGAATTCGTCGAGGAGTACGAGCCGTTGGAGGCAGGGGCAGACCTCATCGCCGGATCCCTCATCAAGAATCCTGGGGGCACCTTGGCCCCATCGGGCGGATAC
Source organism: Bacillota bacterium (assembly GCA_012521755.1). Taxonomy (GTDB): domain Bacteria; phylum Bacillota; class Limnochordia; order JAAZLZ01; family JAAZLZ01; genus JAAZLZ01. The sequence continues at coordinate 11,123 of JAAYLV010000130.1, forward strand.
ATCGTTGGCCGGGGTGAGTACATCGATCGCATCGCCGCTAGGGTTACGGCTCCCGCCATCGGCGCCCGGGTAGGCCCGATGCTTCATCTGACACCCCTCATCTTGCAGGGGTTGTTCCTCGCCCCCCATATCGTAGGCGAGATCTTGCAGGGCCTTTCCCTAGTTGCCAAAGTATTTGCCGACCTAGGCTTTCCGACCGAACCTTCCTGGCAGGATCCCCGCGGTGATGCCGTTCAAGCCATCCGCCTTAGCTGCCCGGAGAGGCTGACCGCTTTTTGCCGTGGTATACAAAAGGCCGGCCCCGTTAACAGCTATGTGACCCCTGAACCTTCCGGTATGCCGGGCTACGAAGACCAGATCATTATGGCGGGAGGAACTTTTGTCCAGGGCTCATCTAGTGAATTGAGCGCCGACGGTCCATTGCGCCCTCCCTATATTGTCTACGTACAAGGAGGCATGAGCAAGGAGCACATCGAATTGGGCCTGATGTCTGCTTTCCGAGAGCTTCAGGACCAAGATTTGATTGAGGTCTGATGGGTGTTTTGCCGTCGTGAGGACAAAGAAAGGGAGATTGTAAGCTGTTCCTCATCGTTTAAATGTCCTCCTTGACTTTTGCCACCAATCTGCTACAATTTACTTGCTGGTTTTCCGAAAGGAAGCCCTAAAACGGCGTAAAATGCCAAAAGGAGGCGAGAAATGGAATGAAAAACGCTTTGGGGTGTCACATTCTTTGTGAAGCCTATGGATGTGACCCTGGGGTGCTAAATCAAAGACAGCAGATTGAGGAAATCATGGTTGAGGCAGCCCTACGCGCTGGTGCCGAAGTGCGGGAAGTAGTGTTTCACAACTTTAGTCCGCAGGGGGTCAGTGGGGTTGTCGTTATTTCCGAGTCCCATCTCGCCGTTCATACATGGCCGGAGCTGGGCTACGCCGCTGTCGATGTGTTTACCTGTGGCGACCGAGTAGACCCCTGGGCGGCATGCAACTATATTACTGAGCATTTCAAAGCTAACAGCACTAGTACGCAAGAAATACAACGAGGAGTGCAGGTTTCGTGTGTAAAGTCGCCTTCCTGACCGAAAAGGGGGGAAGCTAGGGTTGTATGAGTTCCGACAAAACTATTAAGGTTCCTTGACCCTGCTCTTAACGTCATCGTCAAGAAGCAGGGTCTATTTGTGTTCCCATACCCCTTGTTGAACATCTGTTCAATTTATGCTATTATTAGGATAAGCTTTGTGGCAAAGAGGACAATCTCTATCGCCACTATTAAAGGATTTTCCTGATGGCCAAGGTAAGATCATTGTTGGACTCCCGGTTGCCCGGAAGGAGTGTGGTTGCCTATGGGAGGAAGGGCTGTGCCCACAGATTGCGTACCGCCCACAAAGGGCAAATTGGACTTTAGTAAGATGTCCGACGAAGAAGCTGTCATGTACGCCCAGGCAGGCATGGAAGAAGCAATGAATCACTTGTTCAATAAATATCAAAGGCTGGTATATATCTGGACACGGCCTTACTTCCTTCAAGGAGCAGAAGATGATGACTTGCTTCAAGAAGGCTTAATCGGTCTTTATAAAGCGATACGGGACTTCAACCCAGGCTCATCATCCTTCTGGTCCTTCGCAAAGCTCTGCATCACCCGCAACATCATCAGCGCAATCAAAGGAACAACCCGTCAGAAGCACATCCCACTAAACTCATACACCTCTCTCCATAAGCCGGTTTATGACTCCGAAGGGGATCGCACCCTGATGGAGGTCTTAGCGAGCAACCGCGTTGACGATCCAGAGACTTTGTTCATCGACCAAGAACACCTTCAGAACACCCACCAGCATATTAAGAAAACCCTCAGCGACTTTGAATACAGGGTTTTCCGCTTGTATATTAACGGACTGTCCTACAAGGAGATGGCCAACCAGCTCCATACCCACACAAAATCCATTGATAATGCCCTATGTCGGATAAAGAATAAGATGGCCAAGTTCCTCTAGCCTCCAGTGACCATGGGCCATAACAATGACGGTTTTGGGGGGTCTGCCCAAAACCGTTCTTTCTTCAAAGGGAAGTATATGGTAGAATACATCCTGACAGTCCCAATGGCACTGAACAAACAATAAAACGAAAGGAGTATCCGCCGTCTTAGCGGTCGGCTGTGAAGCACAATGACAGGAACTTTGATCAATGCCATCTTAGTTGTCCTTGGCTCCCTGATTGGGTTGGCCTTGAGAAAGAGATTGCCTGAACGTTACGGAAAGACGCTGATGCAGGGAATAGCTTTGTTTGTGCTGTTTATCGGCGGACAAATGGCTACAGAGACGGCCCAGCCTCTAATACCTCTAATCAGCTTGGCCTTAGGCAGCATCCTGGGCGAGTTCTTAATGATTGAGGATAGGTTGGAAGCCTTCAGCCTACAGATGGAGCGTAGGTTCGGCCGGGGAGATGCCCTGTTTGCCCAAAGCTTTGTTGGAAGCAGTTTGCTATTCGTCGTTGGACCAATGGCTATCATCGGCTCCATTAATGATGGGCTGCAAGGTGATTATTCACTGCTGCTCGCCAAGTCCATCATGGACGGCTTTAGTGCTATTGCCTTCGCCTCAACGATGGGCATCGGGGTGCTATTCTCCGCCATCACCATTCTCGTTTATCAAGGTGGGCTCACCTTCGCCGCCATCGTCGCTCGCGACTTTTTTACGCCGGCAATCATTGCCGAGATGACGGCGACAGGCGGGATGATTATTCTAGGACTTGGTATCAACATGCTTGAACTGCGTAGAATACGGGTGGGCAATCTGTTGCCGGCCATTCCTATCGCCATTGTCGGGACCGCCCTCACCAAAGCCTTGCTTTAAAGGAGGGAGGAGAACCATGGTTTCTTCGGTGGATATAGTCCTGAGGTTGTCGCTAGCGCTTGTCCTTGGGGGTCTAATCGGCCTTGAACGTGAGTTCCATGGTCGTCCGGCAGGCTTTCGCACTAATACTCTCGTATGTTTAGGGTCAACCCTAGTCATGCTTGTGTCCGCTTATGCGTTTGCCGACACTCCAGGCCGGTCCTACGATCCAGCGCGCATGGCCGCCCAGGTTGTCAGCGGCATAGGGTTCCTGGGGGCGGGCAGCATCATCAGGGAAGGACCGTCAATCAAAGGACTGACAACTGCCGCTAGCTTGTGGGTAGTGGCCGGCATAGGCCTGGCGGTAGGCAGCGGATTTGTATTCGCGGCGGTGTTTGCGACCTTCCTTGCCATCATTGCCTTGACTGCACTGGAAAAGGCAGAGAAAAAACTGGTTGGCACTAAGCATGTGGTGCTCACCATGGAAGTCCACGACCATCCTGGTGTACTAGGATACTTAACATCCGTCTTAGGTGCCCACAACGTTGACATCCGGGACGTAACCATCAGTCAACGCGAAGGGGGAACGGCCCTACTAGATTTGGAGATTCATGTACCATCAAGACTCGATACCATCGCCCTCTTGGACCAGCTGACTGAGCACGAAAGCGTTCGCCGGGCCGACTTACACTATTAGTCCAACAAGGGAGAAGGAGACAAGTGCACCTGCTGATCACTAATGATGACGGCATTTACGCCAAGGGAATTCGCGTTTTAGCCAAAGAGCTAAGTATGATAGCCAAGATAACCCTCGTGGCGCCCGATCGAGAGCGGAGCGCAACAGGCCATGCCATTACCGTCCACTACCCCTTGCGGGTAGAGCCAGTGTCCGTTGATGGCGCGGCCGATGCCTATGCCGTCGACGGCACCCCTTCAGACTGCGTAAAATTGAGCTTAGAAGCCTTGTTGCCCGACAAACCAACGATGGTGATTTCCGGTATCAACCGGGGTCCCAATTTGGGAACGGACATCCTATATTCAGGGACTGTGTCGGCCGCAGTTGAAGGCATCATCCACGGAGTACCGTCCTTCGCCATTTCCCTTGACTGCTTCGATGACGGCCCCTATTATGATGTGGCGGCGGCCATCGCTAAGAAGGTAGTGCTCAAGATTAATGAACATGGTTTGCCGCCGGGGGTATTGCTCAATATTAACGTACCGACCGTGCCGACGGAGAAGCTGCGGGGGATTAAGATCACCACCTTAGGCACCAGGCGATACCGTAATGTCTTTGACAAGCGGGTAGATCCTCGAGGCCGCACGTACTACTGGCTGGCTGGTGATGTAATCGATCTCGACGATGACATAGACACTGACACCATGGCGGTCAAAGACGGTTTCGTCAGCATCACCCCCGTACACTTTGATCTAACGGACTACAGGGTTATGGAGCAGTTGAAGAATTGGGATTTAACCATCTGAGCACGGGTAGATTAACCTCCCCCTCTCGGCCCGCATACTATGCTAGTGATGGGCGATGCACAGGCGGGGAGGGGATGGGCTTGCCTCAACTAGTTGATCGGGCAGTATGGATGGGCATAATCAACCTTCTCTTGCTTTGTACAGTCATTCTCGCCCAGAATTGGCGGCAGATGGTAACTCGGCAAATGAGCCCCTTGATTATCTTCGTCTCCATCAGCCTGGCCATATACACCATGACCATCTTGATGATCCTCGGCTCAAATCTCATGCAGGCAACACGTTTCTATTGATAGGGAGGCAAGGAATCATGGCCGACTGGACACCACCTGAAAGACAGATTGTCACCCTTGCAGAGCAGAGTTTTCCTCAAGACAACCCTTCCCACCGGCTGGTCACCTTCCTCAACAAGACCCTGAAGTCCCACGGCTACATCTTCGGCCTTAGCCGCGACCAAGAGGGAAATGAGGTCTGGACCATCTACCAGCTGATAGAGACGGGGGACGAAGACTAGACATTTTTTGGTATAGGTTATTTTGCCGACTTGGGCTAAACTACAGGTGAAAGCGCTAACGAGTACTTTGGAGTGAGGTTGCCTTGGCTGCAAACCTTTGGCTGTTCGAACAATTAATGCATGCGCCTGGCTAGAATGAGGGAGCAGAAGTCTGCTCGCTCTTTTTGCATCTACCTGCCTAGTGCAGGATTTGTAGGAGACAGGGTGGAAGCTATATACTAAGGTAAAGGTGTTTCCCATTTAAACTGGATTAGGGGGAATGCGCCATGTTTGAGGTAGCCAAAGACGATGTATTGCGGGGGTTGAAGAAATTCAAGCGCCTGGCTAAACAAGATATACTGGCTAGCAGCTTGACCTCCAACCCCCGCTTCTGGAGCTCCCAAGCCGAGGCAAGACGAAACATGTATGACGAATTAATGGCTGCCGTTGAAGAAAAAGGGGTAGAGATGGCATATCGTCAAGCAGCGAGGACCTATGCCAACCTACCCCTGCATAATTTGTCCGAGCCAGACCCCCAGATCACAGGCAAACAGCAAGCACTAGAGATGTTCTTCACCATCCTTGGTGTGAATAAAGACGGACAAAAGTGTTCCCTCAATGAGGACGCAAGTGATGGGATGATGCTCAACGCAACTCCTTAGGGCGCCCATGATGACAAGGATCCGAGGGGCGAGAGAGGCGTTCCTCGGATCTTCCTCCAATCAAGCGGGGTATTTGCGAAATATCCCGATCACTTTTCCAAGGATTTGCACGTCCCTAGCATAAATAGGCTCCATTAAAGCATTGGCTGGTTGCAGACGAATTCCATCTTCTTCTCGGTAGAAGGTCTTCACAGTCGCTTCATCGCCAAGGAGAGCAACGACAATATCCCCGTCATCAGCCGCATTTTGTTTCCGGACAACGACGTAATCCCCTTCGAGTATGCCGGCTTCGATCATGCTGTCGCCCCGGACCCGGAGCATGAACACACTGGAGCCTTGAGTAATCTCCGCGGGCAAGGGGAAGTATTCTTCGATGTCCTCAACGGCTAGTATGGGCTCTCCAGCCGTAACCCTGCCAACGACCGGTACGGGGATAATTCTCCCCAGCGCGTCATCAAGATCGCACACCTCGATTGTTCGCGGTTTCGCCGGATCCCTTCGAATAAACCCCTTGTTCTCCAATCGGACCAGATAGCCATGGACGGAAGAGCTTGACTTCAAACCGATAGCTTGCCCGATCTCTCGAATGGAGGGAGGAAATCCTCGTTCTCGCATATGGGCCTTGATATAGTCCAACATCTGTTGCTCTCTCTTGGTTAGACCACCCACGCATTCAGCCCCTTTCCACCGCGATTCTTGATTCAATTATAGCCCACTAAGCCATCTCTTGCAAACATCTGTTCCTCACTGAACATTTTTTCCCCGAACATACCTTTGCAAAGCGCGCCCAAGATGTTATACTATCATTGGCGACCGAACATATATTCAGGCAACATCTGTTCGAGGGGGGCTATCCATGGCGAGGTTCCTGAAGAATCTGGTTGGCGGAATCATCTGTCTGATCTTGCTCGTAACGCTAGTCAACGCGGCGACGACAGGCTGCCCGGAGGAAGCTTATGAAGAGGTTGTGGTTGCTCCCGGAGATACCTTGTGGAGCATCGTACGTCGTCATGGAGTCCAAGGCGATCCACGCCGCATGATTGACGAGATCAGGCGCCTAAACAGCTTGGCCGATGCCCGGCTGCACCCAGGACAGAAATTGCTCTTGCCGCGTTGAATCAACAGGTAAATATAACTTCGCATAAGATATATTATGTAAACTAACGTCATTTTGTCCCGCCAGAGGGCCGCGCAAAGGTGCGAAAGGTGGCCCACCAAAAGGGCCCTCCTCCGCGCAAGTGATCAGAAAACCCGGGGCGGATGCATCCGCCCCGGGCCTATCCCTAACCCCGATTTCTCTCTTGAACTAATGGCAAGTTGAACAGCTGCCTCCCGCACAACCACCGCAGGAGGAAGATGCCGAACTCACTCCGCTTCCGGCTGAACTGAAGCCAAAGGTCGAGACGAGGCGCTTCGCGTTTTTCTCTCCGCAACGAGGACATTTTACCTTCACGGTGTCCGAGCTTCGGCAAAGCTCTTCAAACTTGTGGTCACAGCTTTGGCACTGGAACTCGTAAAGTGGCATAGTCCAACTCCTCCAGAATCTATCTGGGTTTATGATATCATACCCGGCATTCTGCAGGCTAGACTATGAGATCCACTTCTTGACCGTTGTTCAGGCAAGCAGCGTTAGCTTCATCGGTGTCTAGGTGCAGTTCCAAGACGAAGTCCTCGCGCACCCTGACGAGAACATTATCAAAAGTCAACGGGCGGGGGCCTTCCGTGACGGCCACCTTCACATAGTCTTTGTCCTTTAGACCAAACTTCTCGGCCTCAGCCGGCGTCATGTGGATGTGGCGTTTCGCCAAGACGACCCCTTCCGAGAGTTTAACACAGCCCGCAGGTCCAACGACTACTATCCCAGGGCTGTCCACCAACTCGCCGGAATCCCGCACCGGAGGCTTGACTCCCAAGGCAAAAGCGTCCGTTCTGGAGATTTCAACCTGGGTCTTGCTGCGTACTGGCCCCAAGACTCTCACGCGCTGCAACACGCCTTTGGGACCCACGAGGGTGACAGTCTCGTCTGCAGCATACTGACCAGTCTGGGACAGATCTTTGGCCACTGTCAGTCCGTATCCAGGGCCAAACAAGGTAGCTAAGTCCTCCTCGGACAAGTGAACATGGCGATTAGAAATTCCCACGGGCACTCGACCAACCACTTTTCCCATTCTCGTTATGCCTCCTCTGCTATCTCATCACCGTGTATAGAGTACGCCGTTAGGAGGATGATGTCCTCCCCTTCTCCCCTCTTATTGTGCATTTCGTTGCAAACTTTCGAAGGGCCCATGGCTGCACCCTCCAGTATTGGTCTCTCTGGTTGGATCTTGGCATAATGTAACTAGGCAACTCATTCTTTTCGGGGTTGCTTTGGCGTTACTACCTAGATCATACCTCAAAGACTCCCACCTTTTCTAGTATCTGGCTCAAACTTGCCGGGTTCTATGAACCAGACTCTAGCCCCCCTACAACCCTCGGGGCGATTGCCCTTGACCCGGGAGGAAACCTTGTGGTATACTACGTCTAGATAAAAAGCCTTTCGCAGGGGAGTAGCTCAATTGGCAGAGCACCGGTCTCCAAAACCGGGTGTTGCGGGTTCAAGTCCTGTCTCCCCTGCCATTTTTATACCCATTTCGATGGCATTTCAACAGTTGGCATATCGCAAACCAGGTCGTTCTGGGGTCCAAAACAACGGGGAGCCCTACCCATGGCGTCCTTCTAGGTCTTTCGCGGACGATTTGGATAGGCTCCCCGCAAGTGTTTAACTGCTTGTGAAAGGCTGCGGTTGCATCATATGACCGCTAGATCACCGCACCCCTTTCAACACAATGGCCTTTACTTGACTCATTTCTTCCAGGGTGGTGCTGGCACCTTCTCGGCCCAAGCCACTCATCTTGTAGCCGCCGAAGGGGAGTGCGATAGCGTCCGGCCCATTGATCCCTACTCCCCCACTCTCCATCCTCATAGCTACCTTCATCGCTATGGCGGCCTGCTCAGTTGCCAGCTACTATGGACTGCTATTGCCCTTGAACCGGAGAACGACCCTTTCGTTGCAGCAAAGTAGCGATGCCTCCCAGAACAGTCACCAACGCCCCGCACCAAAGAAGACTAATCAGAGGTTTTCGACTAACCTCTAGGATCAAGACTTGGGGAGCCGCATCGGGGTGGAAAAGGCGCAAGACAACTTCCCCCCTAGCATCAACTTCATCGAGGGCCACAGCTACGTCTAGTTCCGGGATGTATGCAATCTCCTGCTCCCGGCTATTAGGCTTGATGGTGAGGGCAGGGACCACTTGGTGCACAAACCCATCCGCGGCGACAGTCACTTGGGTGGCTACCCTTCCCCCCTGGTGGCCTATTAGATCGAAATCGTGGAAGGTGACTTCATAACCTTCCTGGACTACCGTCTCCCCTTTCTCGACGCGAACAGCTGGCCCCCGGTCGTGCTGCAGACCTAAAGGACTTATGTAAATATCGTTAAGAAAACCTCGGCTAATGTGGGGTTTGGGCACTACGTCCCCACCTTGGGCATAGATCCTTGGAAAGGCTTCAAAGGAGCCTCCTTGCCCCGTTAGCTCCAGCTCCAGACCTGATGGAGTCGTCCCACGGTATCTGACTTGATATCCTAAGACTTGTCTGCTTTCACCGGTTTTCAGGGCCACTCTCTCCGCGGTGCTGAAACTTGCCGACACAACAATCCCGAGGAAGATCATCGCCATTCCTCCGTGGAGCAGATAACTGCTCCGCCATCGGGACGAAACCCAAGCGATGGCATTGGTCAACAGGGCTGCGAGAGAAACCCC
>JAAYLV010000131.1 GCA_012521755.1 Bacillota bacterium
TGGGCGCAAAAGGCCCGGCGGCGATACAGGACCCCTAACGTGATGGCGGTTGCCATCATCGTCATCATGACGAGGAGGATGGGCCCTAGGGTGACGCCCCGCCAATTAAGGGCCAAGCCCCCGGGGAAGCGGTGCCAGAAGAAAACCCCAAGGCCGCCGAACAAGATCACCGCGGCGATGCGGGATGCCGGATGGCGAAGCCAAGGCGGCGAAGGCCGGTTGCGGGATATGCGGGAGATGAGATTGTCGAGCAGCCCTCCCATAGGACAAAGCCAGCCGCAATAGACGCGCCCGTAGCTTACGGCCAGGGGCATCGTCCCCAGCATCATGATCATCCCTAGGTACATGAGGCTGCCAAAGCGCTTGAAATTCCAGACAGCCAAAGCAAAGGCGATGAGCCAAATGGTAATGGTGAACCTTTGAATCAGATTACTCGCCAGCTTCGTTTTCACTCCTCAATCCCTCCCGTTTCTTCGCCGGCCAACAGATCCATTACTTCCTGGGTTTCCGCCAGGTATTCCCAAAGGACTTCTTTCAGAATATCGCAGGCCTGGAGGATTTTGGGGTTTTTCACCCGATAGAAGACGTACAGCCCCTCCCGACGGGAATCGACGAGCCCCTTTTGTTTCAGGAGGCTTAGGTGCTGGGAGAGGCTGGACTTGGCCAGGCCCGACAGCTCCGCGAGTTCGTCAACTGATTTTTCCCCCTGCCGCAGCCAGTGGAGGATTTCCAGCCGCCGGGGGTTGGCCAGGGTCTTGCAGACCTCCGCGTGGAGCTCGAAGAGCCGTCGCAGCTCTTGATCCATAGCACATCACCCATTTCACTAATTTAGAAGTTAATGAAATACTAACAGAAGTAGGTGCGAGCTGTCAACGATTTTTTTCTCTCACCGAGGGGGGAGGTGTTCGGTCGGTAGCGAAGAAAGAACAGTGTCAAGACTGAGCAGGAGGTAGCCCATGGTCAAGGTTATGGTGGTCGACGATTCTCCCTTCATGCGCCGGGTGATCGTCGATATGCTGCAATCGGATCCGGAAATCCAAGTGACCGCGGTGGCCAAGGATGGAGTCGAGGCCCTCGAAAAACTCCCCCACGTGGACTGCCACGTGATCACGTTGGACGTGGAAATGCCCCGGATGGACGGCCTTGCCTTTCTCCGCAAGATGATGCAGGTCCGTCCCCTGCCGGTAGTCATGCTCAGCAGCCTCACTTCCGAACACAGCCAAACGACCCTGGAAGCCTTAAGCCTTGGAGCCGTCGATTTTGTGGCCAAGCCGGGCACCTACCTGGGGATGGGGGCCGATGACATCAGGCAGGAGCTCATCCGCAAGGTCAAAGCTGCCGTTAAGGCGAGAGTCCTCCCCCGGGTGTTCCGCCGTCCAACCCTCCCCTGGGTTCGCCGCAGCCTCCCGGGGCAGGTGCAAAACGTGGTGGCCATCGCCTCTTCCACCGGGGGCCCCCGGGCCTTAGAGGAGATCCTAGCTGACCTCCCCGGGGATCTGCCCGCCGCCGTCCTCATTACCCAGCATATGCCTCCGGGCTTCACCAGGTCCTTTGCGGAGCGGCTCCATCGCACCGGCCCTTTGCGGGTCAAAGAGGCGGAAGCAGGCGATGCCTTGGCCAATGGTTTGGCCCTCATCGCCCCGGGGGACTACCATATGGTCTTGGGCGAAGACGGCCTGATCCACTTAGATCATGGTCCGCCGGTGGAGTATGTGCGGCCGGCAGCCGATGTTATGCTTAGCTCCCTGGTAAAAAACTTCCCCGGCCGGATCATCGGCGTAGTCCTGACGGGGATGGGTCGGGACGGTGCGCGGGGCATGGCGGCGGTCAAAGACCGGGGAGGATACGTTTTAGCCCAGGACGAAGAGACCTCCACCATCTTCAGCATGCCCAAGGCCGTCATTGAAGAAGGAGCGGCCCATGAGGTCCTCCCCCTAGGCGAAATCGCTCCGGCCATCAAACGTCTCTTACGCATGTAGAAAGGAGAAGGAAGACAGATTGGATTTGGCTTACACTGCCTTCCAACGGGCCTTTCTGAAAGAAACGGGCTTGGATTTGACAAGCTACAAACAACGACAAATGCAGCGGCGCATCGACCAGTGGATGAACCGCCACGGGTTGAACAGCTACAATGACCTGATCAAGCTCATCCAGGAAGACCCTGAGAAAAGGGAGGAATTCTTAGGTTATCTAACCATCAACACTTCCCAGTTTTTCCGGGACAAGAAAGTTTTTGACAACATCAAAGACCTAATCCTTCCCCAATGGCAAAGGCAAAACATCGCCCCCCGGATTTGGAGCGCCGGGACATCCATCGGGGCCGAAGCATACAGCATGGCCATCTTGCTGCAGGAGGCAAGACTCCACTACTCCATCCTGGCTACTGACATTGATGAAGAAGCTTTGCAGCAGGCTCGCAGCGGCTTTTACCGGGAACATCAACTGCAAGGGGTTCCGCCCGAGGTCCTCAAGGCCTACTTCACGAAGGAAGGGGACGGCTACCGGGTCGTCGAGAGCCTGCAGCGGGGGATCATCTTCCGCCGCCATAACCTCTTGGAAGACCCCTTCGGCCGGGCCTTCGACATGATCCTGTGCCGCAACGTTTTCATCTATTTCACCTGGGAGACCCAGGAACGCTTGCTGCAGGATTTCGCCCGGGCCCTTCGCCGGGAAGGCTACTTCATCAGCGGCAGCGCCGAACAGATGACTGACCCGGGCAAGCACGGCTTGAAGCGGGTTGCCCATTGCATCTACCAGTTGGAAAAATAGGAGGCAGACAAGTGGCAGCAGAAGTATTTTTCACCGATATGAGGGCAAGCAGCCGCCTCAACCTTTTGGATAAGCTGATCCGTCTCTTCCAGCGGGCAGGCCTGGGGGAGACGATCGATAAGGAGGATTTTGTGGCCGTTAAACTCCATGTGGGAGAGCCGGGCAATCTAAGCTACATCCGCCCTCCCTACGTGGGGCGGCTGGTCCAGGAAATAAGAAACCTTGGCGGACGGCCCTTTCTCACCGATGCCAACACTTTGTATCGGGGCGGCCGGGATAATGCCCTATCCCACTTCGAAACAGCTTTGCACAACGGCTTTAGCTACTCAACGGTGGGAGCGCCCTTCATCGCGGCCGACGGCCTGCGGGGGTTGGATTATGTAAGGGTGCCGATTAGCGGCAAACACATCCGGGAGGCTAGGGTCGCGGCCGCGATCTACCAGGCCGACAGCCTCTTGGTCCTGAGCCATTTCAAGGGCCATCTGGGGACGGGCTTTGGCGGCGCCATCAAGAATCTGGGGATGGGCTGTGCGAGTCGGCCAGGAAAGCAGGAACAGCATGATAATGTGCTGCCGCGGATCAACAAAGCCCGGTGCCGGGGCTGTGGACGCTGCCTGCGCTGGTGTCCGATGGACGCCATCACCCTCGATGGGGGTAAAGCTCGCATCCACCCGCCAAAATGTCAAGGCTGCGCCGAATGCATCGCGGTTTGCACCTGCGGTGCCGTGAGCTTTTCCTTTGCTGGCGACCTGGTCGTCCTCCAGGAGAAAATGGCCGAGTATGCCCTCGCGGCGACGGCGGACAAGGAAGGAAAGTGCGGCTACATCAATTTCCTCTGCGACATCTCCCCCGATTGTGACTGCAACTCCTGGAACGATGTACCTTTGGTCCCCGACATTGGCATACTAGCATCGAAGGACCCGGTGGCCCTCGATCAAGCCTCGGTGGATCTTGTCAACAAAGCTGCCGGCAAAGACCTCTTTGGCAGCCACCACCGGGGGACCGATTGGCGTGCCCAGCTGGAGCATGCCGAAGCCATGGGGCTTGGCAGCCGCACCTATCGGGTGATTCGGGTATAGGGCAGGCACGAGGGGTGAGGCGATTGAACAGAACCATCTGGATAGTCCTGATCCTCGTTAGCATTGGCGCCTGTTTGGGCGTACTGTATGCCTATCAGCGGGTAGTCAGGGAAATGACCATTGGGGAAGTGGACTTGTCCCAAGTCCCCGACGGAAGCTATGAAGGTTCCGCTAGTGCCGTTCTAGTCTCGGCCGAGGTGCGGGTTACGGTTGCCGACCATAAAATCACGCGGATCGACCTCCTGCGCCATGAACACGGTCGGGGCAAGGCTGCCGAGGTCATTGTTGATAGGGTGCAAGAGGCCCAATCCCTGCAGGTGGACTTCGTCTCCGGCGCTACCGCCAGCAGCAAGGTGATCTTGAAAGCCATCGAAGATGCTTTAACCTTCTAAAGGAAAAATCTTTCAATATGGCGAAACCCTCCCTGAAGAATTGGAGGTGGTTGGCCTTGGGAAGGGTAATCGCCATTGCGAATCAGAAGGGGGGAGTAGCTAAGAGCACCTCCGTCTACAACCTGGGAGCCGCCCTGGCTGACCTTGGCCAAAAGGTCCTGTTGGTGGATCTGGACCCCCAAGGGAGCCTCACCCTTTGCTGCGGCTTCGAACCTGATGCACTCCCCAAGACCTTATATGACGCCCTCTTCAAGCGCACCCCCGTCGAGGATGTTAAACTGACCACTAAGTTCGGCTGTGATTTGATCCCGGCCAACGTCGACCTGTCCATCGCGGAGATGGAGCTGGTCAACGCCATGAACCGGGAAAGACGCTTGAGCGGCCTACTTAGCAAAGAGCGGGATGCCTACGATTTTGTCCTCCTCGATTGCCAGCCGTCCATGGGGCTGTTGACCATGAATGCTTTGGTGGCCGCGGATGAGATGCTAGTCCCGGTGGCCTGCGAATACTTGGCCATGCGGGGGGTGCTGGTGCTCTTGAAGATGTATGGGAAGGTGCGGCTCCGCCTGAACAGCCAGCTGACCATCACCGGTTTTCTGCCTACCATGTATGATGCGCGCACCATCCACTCCCACCAGGTGCTAGATGAACTGCGCGAGCGGTTTGGCGGCAAATACCGCATCTTCGATCATATCGTCAACCGGAGCGTGCGATTCGCCGAAGCGGCCGCGGCCGGCGAGCCCATCTTTACCTACGCCAAGGGGGTGCCCGGCGCCCGCGCCTACCGGGCCCTGGCCGAAGAGATCCTGGCCGATTCTACTGGGAGAAAAGGCAAATGAAGCGGCTAATTGGATGTTTAGTTCTCCTTTTGCTCTTCGCCTCGGCGGCGGTCGCCCAGCTGGATGTCCACTTCCTTGATGTGGGCCAGGGCGACAGCATCCTCATCATCACCTCCCAGGAGGAGACGCTCCTCATCGATGGCGGGACGGAGGATGCCGGGTGGCGAGTAGTAGTCCCTTACCTCCAGGACCTAGGGGTGGAAAAGATCGACCTTGTCGTAGCCACCCATCCCCACGTAGATCACATCGGCGGGCTCTTGCCGGTATTGGCCGCCTTCCCCGTGGGTCGAGTCATCGCCGATGGTCAGATCCACACCACCCGGACCTACGAGCGCTTCTTGACGGCCATCCTCGCGAAGGACATCCCTTTTCACACCCCCAAAGGGGGGGAGTACATCGAACTTGCCGGAGTCGACGAGATCCTGGTCCTCCATCCGGGGGAAGACTTGCTGCCGGGGCTGAACAACAACTCCGTAGTTTTGCGCTTGGTTTACAAAGACGTAGCTTTTTTATTTCCCGGGGACCTGGAAGCCCGGGGCGAAGAGGTCCTTCTGACAAGGGGCCTGCCCCTTGGGGCCCAGGTGCTGAAAGTCGCCCATCATGGGAGCAGGACCTCCAGCACCTCAGCATTCTTGCAGGCAGTATCGCCCCGGCTCGGGATAATCCAGGTAGGGGCCGACAATGTCTATGGACATCCCGATGAAGCAACCTTGGCCAACCTTAAGGCCCTGGGGGCGACGGTCCTCCGGACCGATGAGCACGGCAGGATCCTGGTCCGAACGGATGGCAGGGAATGTCAGGTCTTCCTCGGTCCGCCCGTCGACCTGAACGCGGCCAGCCTGGAGGAAATCCAGGCTTTGCCCGGGATCGGCCCCGTTCTTGCCCGGCGCATCGTCGCCGGGAGGCCCTTTTGCAGCATCGATGAACTCGCTAAAGTCCCGGGCATCGGACCGGGGACGCTGCGTAAACTGCGGGGACTCATCACCTTGGGAGAGGTTGAAGCAGGATGCGCCTCCGTGCCGTGATCGACCGCATCGAAGGGGATTTTGCCGTCCTGGAAGTCGACTTTGAAGGGCAGTGCTATTATGTGGACTGGCCCGCTCGGCTCCTGCCTCCAGGGGCGGGGCCCGGCAGCTGGCTTTCGATCACCCTCGAACGGGACCTTGCGGGGGAAGAGGCCAGCCGGGAGCGGATCAAGGAACTCCTTCAGCGTCTAAAAAAGTGGAATCAGTGAGTCTTGCCAAGAGTCCTTTGACCTTCCTTCGAGCAAGATCGGTTGTCGCCTGCTCCGGGTAGGCGATGGCGCCTTCCTCGCGAAGCTCCAACCGCCAGATGTCCCCGGGGGAAAACACCCCTTCCGCCGGCAGGTGCAAAACGATCCGTTCATCGGCCCGCCAGACCAAGACCGCCAAGTCGCCTTCCACCCGGTCCACGGTGTAAAGGCCTGAGGGAAAGGTCGATGTTAGGCAAAGCAACAGACAAATACCCCACATATCCATGCCTCCTGGGGCATGGCCGGCAAATTACCTCTTCTAGCCATTTTCTACCTTTCCTGCTGGAAAGGAGTTCTAACTCGGGCTGTAGAATACTCACCTAACTGGCAGATAAGGGGAGAAGGCCCTGCTTTTGGCCATGGGATGCAGCACCGTTCAAGTAAAGACAACGCAAGTTAGGAAGGATGCCCATGCATCGCCGCAGTTTAATGGTGATTGTCTCTTTACTGTTGATCCCCGCTTTGGGAGGGCTGGCCCTGGCCGTTGACGTGGGCGCTCTGATCAAGGTTTTCGGCATCGGTTATGTGGTACATATGTTTGGTGATCAGCTGAACGCCCTGATTAATACCTTGACTTTCAACCATGGCCTTGAAGGGCAGGCGGCAACCAAAGTCGTCCCCATCGTGAGCATGGGGAGCGGCGTCCACATCGGGGCGGCCCAGGTAGCCGGGGACCCAGATGTGGTCGCCCAGGTGGCTGCGGTGGGCCAGCTGGAAGGGACCTTCATCGACGGTGCCTTTCGGGCCAAGGCTTTGGTGCCCATTGACAACCTAAACCCCCTGGCCGGGGTAAAGCGGGTCTTCGGCGTTGGCATCTCGGCAGTCATCGACATCAGGGCCGATGGCGGAGCGGCCCTGCCTTCCGATGAGCCGGAGGCGACGGCCGCCATGCCTTGGGAGCACGTCCTTTACCTGGGAGAAAAGCTCTCGGTCGACGGCAACAACAACCTAATCAAGGGCGATGTGAGCTGCCTTGAGGTGGTCGTCGCCGGCAACAACAACCAAATCGACGGTAAAGTAGCGGGTAGCCTCACCCTCCAAGGGAAGGGCAACAAGGTTGGCACCGAGGTCGGCCGGGCCGGACCCGGGTGGAAGCTCGACTGGGCTGGGCTCAAGGGGAAGGCGAAGCGAACGGTCAAAGGAGGCGCGAGGCTCGGCGATATAGCCGTCGACGGCATCCTCTATGTGAGGGGGGATGTGACCATCACCGGCCCCCTGCGAGGAAGGGGGGCAGTGGTGGCCGAGGGGAAGATCACCATCCAAGCCGAGCGCAAGGGGACCATTGGCGGGGACGTTTTCCTGATTTCCAAGGAAAAAGTGGTGATCAAGGGCAATAATGGACGCGTGCAAGGGTTCTTCGCCGGCCCGCTGACTGTACAAATTGAGGGAAACAGCAATAGGATATATGGGCTGATGGTTGCCGACTCTGCTCGGCTCCAGGGAAACAACAACGAACTTATCTATCGTGAACCGGAACGAAAACTAGTTGAGCTGGTGTTTCACTAAACGAAGGAGGTTGTAGCGATGATTTGGCGCGGTCGTCAACTTAAAGGAACGGTAATTCTGCTCGTTTTGTGCATAGCAGTTGTGGCGGCGACGCCCCTGGTAACCGGAAACCCGATTAACATCCAGAGCCTCATCAAGCTCTTCGGGATCGGCTACGCGGTGAAGACTTTCGGCCCCCAGCTGAACGATTTGATCAACACCCTCACCCTTAACCACGATCTGGAAAACAGGGATGCGACGAAGGTTGTCCCGATCATTACTGTCGGCACCGGCGGATACATCGGTGCAGCCCAGGTGTCGGGACCGAAGGAAAAGGTCGATGAAGTGGAAGCGGTGGCCCAGTTGGAAGGCAACTTCATGAACGGCCTGTTCCGGGCCAAGGCGCTGGTGCCCGTGGACAACATCAACCCGATGCAGGGCATCAAGCGGGTCTTCGGCGTGGGAGTGTCGGCAATCATCGATATTCGCCTGTAGAGCAAAGTGGTACGAGGGGGAAAGGTTGTGGACTGGCTGGCGGTCAAGGCTTGCTTTGTAATCTTGAGCTTGGTTGTGTGTCTGGCGCCTTTGCCGGGAAAGGCGGCACTGTCCGTTGAGGCCTTGTTGGCCGAGGCGCAGGATAAGTGGCAAGAACTGGTGGATATCTCCTTATTCCTTTCCGTGCGGCAATATGATGGACAGGGATCCTTGACTGGAGAGCTGAGCGGGTGGGTATGGGCCAGTCAGCCCTACCGGGTCATGCGCCTTGAAGTCACCGAGCCGGACATCCTAGAAGACCAGGTGTTCGTCTTGAATGAAGTAGAACAGACCTTGCGGATCTACATGCCGGTCACCGAGCAAGTCCTGGTTCGGAATCTGGGAGAGATATCCCGGGAGCAAGGTCTCGATGTGGACTTTGAACGGTTGACTAAGCTGCCAAGCCAGGAGAACTTCGACGTGGAACTCGTCAGGACGGAGAAAGTCGGCGAGGCCGAGCAATATGTTTTGCGGGTCCAGGGAAGAGAGGGGACCCCCGGGGAGCAGGTCCCCGGCGTCCAGTATTTCTGGGTCGATACAGTCGATCTTTTGCCCCGCAGGATCGAAGCTTACGGGGAAGATGACTGTTTGCTTGGGGTTTTGACCATCAGCGATGTGGTGGTCAACCCGAGTCTAGCCCTGGAAGATCTGGTCTATTTGCCGGAAGATGCCCAGATAATTGAACAGTAGGCAGGAACCTGGGACAAGGGCAACGAATAGCAGTGTCTATCGGCGATTTGTCTGCCCCTGGCGGCAAGGCAAGACAAGGGGATAGGTGAGATGCTAAAAAGGTGGATAATCATCACCCTTTGCGCTGCGGCCTGCTTTTGGCTACTACCGCTCGTTGGCGCATCGGCCAGGGAAGGCCTGGAGCTTTCCCTGATCCCAGGGCCGAGGACTATCGATGATGTGACATCGGTCCAGTTCAAGTTGGGCGATTCGTCCCAATCCTGGATGCCTCGCCTCGTTTTCACGGAAGGGGACGGGGGGACGGACCTGATGGGAGCGGGGATGACTGTCCAGTGGCGAGAGGCCCTGGGCCTGGTGGGTTACCGCACCGGGGTCGGTACCGGGCTGTTGCGCTGGCGGGACGGGCAAAGCGAGGTAGAAATGCTCGGCCTGGACTACCAGATAGTCGTCGGGAACCGCCAGGGCGGAGCTTTGCTTTACTATGCCGACAAGGGCATCACCCTAGGCCATGATTTGAACTTGGGCCGGGACCATTTTGGCGTCAATTTGGGGGGCCCCAGCTGGGATCACCGCCAAGGCTCCTGGGGGTGGGAGCTGGACGGCCGGGTGCGCCGGAGCAAGACGGAAACCCTCCTTTGGGAGACGGGATGGCGCCACAACCTGGATGTGGGCCATTCCGAGGCCTTCATCGGCTCCGGGCTGGAACTGAGGCAGACGGCCCAGGGCAAGGTGATCCTGGGATCCCGTTTCACCCTGCGGGAGTCTGTCCTTGGCTGGCTGGCCCGCCTCAACTACGAAGAGAAGAAAAACAGCAACCTCACCTGGATCGGCGGCCTGGAGTTTGAAAGCTGGAGCAATGAAGAGCCGGGGGCTGTGTTCAGCAGCCTTTGGCAGCGCACCCTGGGCGAATGGAATCTGGGAGTGGGCGGACGGCTGCCCTTGGCTGGGGACTTGGACCAGGTGGAGACGATCCTGCGGATGGAGCGGACGTCTGGTCAGGTGTCGGGGGAGTTGTCCTTTGACCCCAAGGACGGCCACGTCAATTTTGGCCTCCGCTACATATTCTAACGGAGGTGGAATGAAGGGCTAGACAGTGGGAAATAGATAAATAGAGCATCACCTCATTCCCTGGCGGTCGAAAGGAGTGGCCCAGGTACATGGATGTGGCGAGGGAAAAGAGGTCCGTGGGCATTCCCCGTGCCCTCTGGTATTACTATCTATTTCCCTTTTTCAAAGGAATTCTCGAAGAGCTGGGGGCTGAGATCGTCGTCTCCCCTCCTACCACCAAGAGACTCTTGGCAAACATCGATCTTTGCCCCACCGATGAGCCCTGCATCAGCATCAAGCTTCTCTTTGCCCACGCCGCCGCCCTCTGGACTAAGGGCGTCGATTTTATTTTCCTCCCCATCATCGTCAGCTTAGAAAAGGACAATTTCTGCTGCCCTAAATTCATCGGGGCGGCGGACATGATCATCCGCGGCCTGCGCCTGCCCCCCCATCGGGTCCTTGCGCCCATCATCGATTTTAGCCGGGGCGAAAAGTTTGTACTAAGGTCCCTGGCGGACCTGGGCCAGTCCTTAGGGGGCGGGGGCCTAAAAGCCGCGGCCAACGCTCTAGCAGCGGGCCGCCGCTTGCAAGGTGAGTACCGTCAGCTCACCCTGCAAGGGCTGACCACCACCGAAGCCTACGCCAAGCTCCATCCCCTGCGGGGCAGGGCCAATCCCCCTTTGCCCGCCGAAGGGATCGCCTACGATCCTGACCTGCGGATAGGGGTAGTCGGCCACCCTTACATCATCCATGAATGGATTGCCCACAATCTAATCGATCGCCTGCGCCTTTACGGGCAGGTCATCACCGCGGAAATGGTCCCGGCGGATGAAGTCCGGGCCCAGATCGGCCGCCTTTACGAAGGGACCCAGCTATGGCATCTGGAAGCCTTGCAGCTTGGCGCCGCGCTGGCCATGATCCAAAAAGGGATGGTGGACAAACTGGTGTTAGTCGGCTGCTTCGAGTGCGGCCCCGCGTCCATCATTGAGGTTTTCATCGAAAATGAAGCTGCGAAAAGGCATCTTCCCTTGCTGAACCTGCGCCTCGATGAACATACCGGGGAGGCGGGGCTCATCACCAGGATCGAAGCCTTCATGGATACCTCGCCCACCGGCGGACGGCGGCCCTCCTCCCTCCCCGGCCCTAGGCGGGGCGGGGAGACCATCGGCGTGCCAACGGTCGGCTATCTAGACATCCCCATCCGGGCGATGCTCGATGAATGGGGGGTCGACAGCCGCTTTTCCCCTCCAGTGAGCAGGACCATCGTCGAGAGGGGAATGGAGCTTGCCCCCGAGTTCATCTGCTTTCCCTTCACGGCCATGATCGGCCAGATGAGGCACCTCCTCGATGAAGGTGTGGGATCGATACTCATGGTCGGGGGGAAGGGGAAATGTCGGCTGGGATGGTATGCCCAGGCCCAGGAAATACTGCTGGCGGCAGCTGGCCACGACTTTAAGATGCTGCTCCTCGACTCGCCCTTCCCCTTAAAGAGCAAGGGCTCCTCATTTCTCCAGCACCTCAAGGGGCTCCTGGGGGGAAGCCCCTGGCCCCGGATAATGAGGGGATTCCACCTGGCCTACGCGAAGTTGGCCGCCTTAGACGAAGGGGAGAAGCTGCTGCGCTTTGGCCGAGCCTTTGAAGGAAGGCGCGGGTCGGCCGACCTCCTTTGGGCGCAGTTCATGGAACAGGTTCGGACGGCCTCCGGCATCGGCACCATCAACAGAGCCGTGCGGGAGCTGCGGGAAGCCATCGACGCCCTCACGGAAGAAACCGATCCCCTTCGGGTGCGGTTGGTGGGAGAGATCTGGGTCCTGATGGAACCTTACGCCAACTTAGGGCTGGAAGAGTTTCTAGGGACAAGGTCCGACCTTAGGGTCTGGGTGGACCGGGAGGTGAGCCCCCGCCATTGGGTCGATCTACACCTCCTGCGCCTCCCTCGGGCCCGCCGCCGGGAGGGGGAGCTCATGCGGGCCGCCTGGCCATATCTGCGAGAGCCCGTCGGGGGGCATGGCCTGGAGACGGTGGGACAGACTGTGTTAGCCCGGCCTGAGGGGATGGACGGTGTGATCCATCTTTATCCCTTCACCTGCATGCCGGAGATCGTCGCTCAAAACATCCTGGTCCAGGGGGCGGGCGAGCTGGACGTACCTTTGCTCACCATCATTGCCAGCGAGCAAACGGGGGAGGCGGGGGTGGAAACGAGGGTTGAAGCCTTCCTCGAACTACTGGCGCAGCGGCGCTCCCGCACCTCCGGTCTGTCGCGAAAGGGGGAAGACCGTCGTGCAAAGCTTTTATGCGGGCATCGACGTGGGCAGTGTGAGCACCAAGCTGGTGCTGATTGACGGGGAGCGGGAGGTGGTTTTCCACACGTACTTGCGGACGGAAGGGGGCCCCATCAATGCCATCCAAACAGCCTTCCGGCAGCTCGCGGAAGCAGGTTCGTGGACCATCGCCGGTCTTGGGGCTACCGGGAGCGGCCGGCGCTTGGCGGGGGTGATGGTGGGGGCAGATGCCATCAAGAATGAGATCACCGCCCATGGGATAGCTGCGGCCCACGTCGAGCCCCGGGTGCAGACGGTCATCGACATTGGCGGGCAAGACTCCAAGCTCATCATGATCAGGGACGGGGTTTGCGTCGGCTTTAACATGAACACCATCTGCGCCGCGGGCACCGGATCTTTCTTGGACCATCAAGCAAGTCGCCTGGGGATCCCCATTGAAGAATTCGGGGAGTATGCCTTGCGCTCCCAAAGTCCCGTCAAGATCTCGGGGCGCTGCGGAGTATTCGCCGAGTCGGATCTGATCCACAAACAGCAGCTGGGCTACCGCAAGGAGGATCTGATCGCCGGCCTCTGTCAAGCCTTGGTGGGGAATTACCTGACCAACGTGGCCCGGGGGAAAAAGATCGAACCCCCCGTCCTTTTCCAG
Organism: Bacillota bacterium; assembly: GCA_012521755.1. Classification (GTDB taxonomy): domain Bacteria; phylum Bacillota; class Limnochordia; order JAAZLZ01; family JAAZLZ01; genus JAAZLZ01. The sequence goes on from JAAYLV010000131.1 coordinate 13,037, forward strand.
GGGGGAGTAGCCGCCAACGTGGGCATCCGGACCGCCTTGGAAGAGCGGCTTGGCCAAAAGGTCATCGTCCCCGAACATTTCCGGGTGATGGGGGCCCTTGGTGCGGCCATTCTCGCTCAGCAGTCCATTGAGCGGACCGGTCGGCCGACTAGGTTCCGGCGCCTCGATGCCATCATCAATTTTAGCTGCTACCCTAAGGGTTTTGTCTGCTCAGGCTGTGCCAACAACTGTGAGATCAATGAGCTTTACATGGGCGGCAGCTTAATCAGCCGCTGGGGCAGCCGCTGCGCCAAATGGGACGATCTTTCCCTCCCCGCCCGGGATAGCCAAGACCCTACCAAAGAACCCCTCTTCGCCGAGGGGAGGTAAATGGGAGAAACCCCCTAAGAAGCTAAGTATCGACAGCTACAAACCATTGTGTTATCCTATACTTGTTGCCTGCAACAAGTATCACGTGGGGGTGAGAACATGTCGGTGCGGGAAGGCGTCAATCAAGTCAGACAAGCCCTTCGATGTCGGTCTTGGGTCACCATCACCCAGGTCCTTAAGGAGTTGCATCCCACCGATCAAGCAGAACTAATCAAGGAACTGACCCCCTCGGAACGTCAACAGGTATTCAGCCACATGTCTTATGAGCAGCTGGCGGAAATCGTGGCTGAGCTCCACTATGAGGAGCAGCAGGACGTGCTCAAGGAGCTGGGGCGGGATAAGATCCCCGGCGTCCTCGATGAGATGTCCTCCGATGATGTGGTTGACCTGTTGCGGGAGCTGGAGACGGAGCAGGCCCTGGAGCTCCTCGACCTGATGGGGACGGAGGAGGCCCAAGATGTCCGGGAGCTTCTCGTCTATCCGGAGCAGACGGCTGGGGCCTTGATGACGACGGAATATGTAGCCCTGCCCCATAAGCTCAGCGCCGGGGAGACCATCGACGCCTTGCGCATCATCTCCCCCGATGCGGAGATGATTTATTATGTTTACGTCATCGATGAACAGGAAAAGCTGGTTGGGGTCGTTTCCCTGCGGGATCTGATCGTCGCCAAGCCGGCAACGCCTTTGCACCAGATCATGCGGAAGAAGGTCATCTCTATCCCCGCAAGCATGGACCAGGAAGAAGTGGCCCAGTTGCTGGATAAATATGATTTTTTGGCCCTGCCGGTGGTGGATGAGGAGGACCGGCTGCTGGGGATCGTGACTGTAGATGACGTGATGGATGTCATCACGGAAGAAGCCACCGAAGACTTCATCAAGATGGCGGCCATCCACGGAATGGAGGACCTTGCCCTGAGTCCCAGAGAAGCGGCGCTGCATCGCCTCCCCTGGCTGGTTTTTCTGCTGGTTACCGGTTTTATCACCGGGAGTCTGATCACCCGCTTCGAAGATACCCTTCAGTCGGTGATGGCCCTGGCGGCCTTCATCCCCGTCATCGCGGGCATGGCGGGCAATACGGGCACCCAGGCCTTGGCGGTGGCGGTGCGCTCCATGGCTTTGGATAGGTTCGTGGGCAAGGAAGTGCTGAGACTACTGTGCCAGGAGGCCGGCATCGGCCTCATCATCGGCGCCATCTGCGGCGTGATAGTCGCCTTCTTGGCCTACCTGCGCCACGGCAACCTTTTCCTGGGCTTTGTCGTGGGCGCCTCCATGTGGGCCACCCTCCTTGTCGCCACGATGATCGGAGCGTTGATGCCGGTCCTGTTCAACGCCATGGGTGTCGATCCTGCCGTCGCCTCCGGGCCTTTCATCACCACGGTGAACGACATCGTGGGCCTCGGCATCTACTTCACCTTGGCCACCAAGTTCCTGACTTATCTCGCGGGGTGAGCGGCAACAGGGACCTATTTTCGTTCATTGGCCGCCAAGTCGTCCCAGGTAATGGCTAGTATCTCAAGGTGAAGACTAAGTGGACCATCGCGCCTGGGGATTCATCGAAGACGATGCGTTCCGGGCATGGGTTGGCGGCTTTTGCCACCGTACATGCTCGGGAGTACGGTTCGGGATCGGCCATGCGGGTCCCTTTTTTGATGCACATGGACGGCTCGCCAGTTTTCATAAACCTACCGTTCAAGGCGCCATGGCGTGTGCCGCCTTCCTAGCTGAATACTCCCAGCGAAGCGTGGCAATAGCTGAAAAAGACTCGTTTCCTGATGCTTTAAGGGTGGCTATAGTGGGCGTTTTCTGTCGGGTTTGCTTGGGTTCCCGGGAGATCTGGTATCCGCAAGATGCTGTGAAGGAAACTCAAACCCCGCCAGGAGGGCAGCTGCTTAGTGTAAAGTTACTGTAGGGTGCCCGGTAGGAATATTCTACCAGGGAGAGAAAAAGAGATCTCACTGCCTTTTGAACGGCAAGCATCAAGTGCTTGAAGGAGTGAGATCTCTTATGGACATAA
>JAAYLV010000025.1 GCA_012521755.1 Bacillota bacterium
CCGGCCCACCAACATGGAATACATCAGGTAAGAGCTAATCATAACGAATTCGCCGTTCGCGAAGTTGAAAACCCCGGCCGCATTCCAGATGAGGCTGATGCCCAGCGCGGGGAGGGCATACAAGGCTCCAATGGAGATGCCCCCGACCAGGAGCTGAACGAAAGTTGCCAGGTTCAATCCAAGAGCCCCCTTCGGCAAAGGGCGACGCCTCGGGAGACCCGAGCGCCGCCCAGCCTAGATGATTCCAGATGCCCAGGTTTAGGCGTTAGTCGCCCAGGACGGCAACTACGTGCCACTTGCCATCCTTGAACTCCCCGATGACCTGCTTGTTCACAAGATCCCCGGTGGGACTCCCTCTGAACCAGCTTTGGACTCCCTGATAATTGACCTCCCTGAGGCCCCGGGCAATGTCCTGGGGACTGGTTCCATACTCCTCCATCACCTTGGCCACCAGATGGACGGCATCGTAATAGGCGAGGGCGTGGGTGGTGGGCTCTTGGCCGTTGTAGAGGGCCTCATAGCGCCGCACCCAATCTTGAATCCTGGGTTCGGGGTCCGTCGGCAGGAAGTGGGTGACGATCCGGACTCCCTCCATCGCACCCCCGGCCAGCTCCACAACGTAGTCGAGGCCCATGGGCGATCCGCCAAACACAGGGGTGTCAACCCCCAGCTCCCTGGTCTGGCGCAGGAACTTGGCCAGCTCGATCTCTTTGCCGAGGGCTAGGATGGCGTCGACGCCGCTGTTCTTGAAGCTGAGAATTTGGGCAGTGAAGTCCGAATCGCCCAGGTTGCAGCTTTCGATCACCGCGGGCTTGTTGTCTAGCTTGGCCAGGTAGTTGCCCGTCTCATCGGCAAAGCCCCGCCCGTAGTCCTCATTGGTGAACATGATGCCGATCTTTTTGTAGCCCTGGTCGTTGACGTACTTGGCCAGAATCTCGGCGGCCACCGAGTCGTTGGCCCGCAGACGGAAGATGGTGGGAATGCCCTGGGAGGTGATTTGCACGTTCGTGGCCGTAACCAGCTGGGGGATGCCCTCATCAGCGGCGATCTGCATGCTGGCCAGGACCAAACCGCTCCAGTCGGAGCCAAGGATGACGGGTGTGTTTAGGTCGTAGATGGCCTTCTTGACCGCGTTGATGGCCTCCGATGCCTTGGCCTGATCGTCGAGGAAGACCACTTCCAGCCTCCGACCCCCAACTCCGCCCTTGGCATTGATCTCATCGAGGGCCATGTTGATGCCCCGGGTGATGTACTCGCCGTTTTGGGCGACGGAACCTGTCAGTGCCGTGACAATGCACACGATCCGGATATTCTGCGCCGCCAGCGTCCCCGCCAAGACCATGAGAGTCAAGACAGCCACAGCCAGGATCTTAAGGAACCCTTTCATTCTTTAACCCTCCTCCTTTTTCGCGTCCCTTTATGGGCGCACCTAGTTTTCCCGACAGCTCCCACGCGGCAGCGACGATTGATGCCGCGATAGCTCCCAAGCCCTTCCCTCGTATCCTCCCCGCAGGACCGGAGATGGTTATGGCTGCACAAACGCAGCCCTCGTGATCCCACACCGGCGCCGACAGGCAAACCTGGTCTTCCTGGATCTCCTCATCATCCACGGCGTACCCCTGCCGCCGAACCTCGTCCAGATGGCCCCGCAGAGCTTCCGGACAGGTGATTGTCTTGTCGGTGTACCGTTCCAGGGAAATCTGGGAAAGGATCTTCTCCCTCGCCTCAGGCGGGGCAAAGGCCAGCAGGACTTTCCCGCTTGCTGAACAGTGGACCGGGTTTCGCTTGCCGATCTGGCTCGTCACCCGCATGGCCTGAGGGGACTCCATCTTGTCGACGATGACCGCCTCATGGCCGTCGAGGACGGAGATGCTCACTGTCTCGCCGTGTTTTTCCAAGAGGCTTTTCAAGAAGGGCTCGGCTTCAGAGGTCAAGGTCCTGGCCACAACGGTCCGGGCCCCAAGTCCATGGAGCCGCAGCCCCAGCCGGTAGTTGCCGGTGCCCTCCACCTGCTCCATGAAGCCCCTGGCGCACAAGGTAGCTACCAGGCGGTGGACGGTGCTCTTAGGAAGGTCGAGGGCCTGGCTCAA
>JAAYLV010000132.1 GCA_012521755.1 Bacillota bacterium
CCTGTCTGATCTGTGAACGGTTTCACTTCCTCAGTATGCCGATGCGCGACCTATGCAGCGGCAAGGCAGTCAACCTGTATTGTCCTTTGACCGGGGCGCCGCTCGCCCTGGGGACGGAGTCTAGTCTGGATCCCATCATTGACGAGGCGTTGCTGATCCTCGATGATTTGGCTTTGCGAGGGGGGATTTTGTGCCAGTGTGGACATGGGGAAATGGACGTGGAACCGTATCCGGACAGACTTGAGCTGGTCTGCAAGAGCTGCGGCGGCCGGTTGACCATCCCGACGGCCGATGAGAAGGACTTGGCCGATCTGGCCAGGGTGGAGAGAATCATGGTGGATCAACAGCGGTTGTTCCCCAAAGAATAGGACTTGCGAGGGAGGTTTGCCAATTGGCCCTAGTACCTGTCGGCCCGCTGCTGCAAAAGGCCCGGGAAGGGCGCTACGCGGTGGGGGCATTTAACTGCAACAACTTGGAAATACTGCAGGCGATCATCGCCGCAGCGGAGGCAGAACGCTCTCCGGTCATCATCCAGGCTAGTCAAGGGGGGCTTAAGTACGCTGGTCTCGAATACATAACGGCGATGGTGCAAGCGGCTGCCGCTAAGGCCGCTGTCCCTGTGGCATTGAATCTCGATCACGGCACCAGCTTCGAGCAGGCCGTCCGCTGCATCCGGGCGGGCTTCACGGCCGTCATGGTGGACGGGTCCCACCTGCCCTTTGCGGAGAATGTGGAACTGGTGCGGCGGGTGGTGGATGTGGCCCATTGCGTCGGCGTTTCCGTCGAGGGAGAGTTGGGCCGGATCGGCGGCAAAGAAGATGATATCGTGGTGGCCGCGGCCGATGCCTTCTTCACCGATCCCGATGAGGCCCGCCAGTTTGTCGCGGAAACAGGCGTCGATGCCCTGGCCGTTGCCATCGGCACCGCCCACGGGGTCTATAAGGGCGAGCCGAAGCTGGATTTTGCCAGGCTGGCCAAAATCAGCAGGAAAGTTGATGTTCCCTTGGTCCTGCACGGAGCTTCGGGGCTTTCCGATGAAGCCATCAGCGAGGCAATCCAATTAGGCATTACCAAAATCAATATCGATACGGAAATTCGCCAGGCCTTTGCCCAGGGGGTGCGGGAAGTCCTTGCCAAGGATCCCGGTGAAATAGACCCCCGCCGGATTCTCGGACCGGCCAGGGAGCGCATGCAAGAGGTGGTTCAACGGAAAATGCGTCTCTTTGGCTGCAGCCGCCGGGCGTAGGCCTAAGCAGCGAGGAGTTGATTGAGATGAACATTGGAGAACTGCGTCGGAAGACACTCGATGAGCTGCAAGCCATCGCGGCAGAATTGGAAGTAGCCGGTGCGGGGAGGTTGCGGAAGAAGGAGCTGATTTTGGAGATTCTCAAAGCCCAGACGGAAAAAGAGGGCTTGACGATGACCGAAGGCATCCTCGAAGTGCTCCCCGACGGATATGGATTCCTCCGAGTCGACAGCTTCACCCCAGGTCCCAACGATGTGTATGTATCGCCATCCCAGATTCGCCGCTTCAATCTCCGGACGGGGGACGCCATCCTCGGCCAGATTCGCCCCCCCAAAGACAACGAACGGTACAACGCTTTGCTGCGGGTCTTGGCGGTGAACATGGCCGATGCGGAGCTGGCCATCACAAGACCGGACTTCGATGAGCTCACCCCCATCTATCCCAATGAGCGCCTCCATCTCGAACTTGACCCGAAAGAAATAGCGACTCGCCTCATTGACATCATCGCCCCCCTAGGGAAAGGGCAGCGGGGCCTGATCGTCGCGCCGCCCAAGGCGGGCAAGACAACCGTGCTCAAGAAAATCGCCAACAGCTTGACGAACAACCATCCGGAAGTGGAGCTCCTCGTCCTCCTCATCGATGAGCGGCCGGAAGAGGTGACGGATATGGAGCGATCTGTCAAGGGAGTCGTCGTCAGCTCCACCTTCGATCAGCCTCCGGACAATCACGTCAAAGTGGCGGATATGGTCCTTGAACGGGCGAAGCGCCTGGTGGAGTACGGCAAGGATGTGGTCATTCTCCTAGACAGCATCACCCGCCTGGCCCGGGCCCACAACCTGGTAGTGCCTCCTAGCGGCCGGACCCTCTCCGGCGGCGTGGACCCGGCGGCTTTGCATCGGCCCAAGCGGTTTTTCGGCGCTGCCCGCAATCTGGAGGAGGGGGGCAGCCTGACCATCTTGGCGACGACCTTAATCGAAACAGGCTCCCGCATGGATGATGTCATTTATGAGGAGTTTAAGGGGACGGGCAACATGGAGCTCCACTTGGACCGCAAGCTCGCGGAGCGGCGGATCTTCCCGGCGGTGGACATTTATCGCTCGGGAACCAGGAAAGAAGAGCTGCTCTTGACGGAAGAGGAGCTGGAGACAATGTGGATCTTGAGGAAAGCCCTAGGATCCATGGGCACCGCCGAAACAACAGACCTCCTCATCGACCGATTGACCCACACCAAGACGAACGAGGAATTCATGCAGCTCATCCTCAGCTCCCCCTTTGCCGACAACCTGCGGGGATCTGATTGATGGAAAAGCCGCGTTGCCCTAATAGTTGTGTTTATTTCGGCCCAGGGAAGGACATTCGCGAAGGCGCGGTGAACCATTAAATGTAAGCAGGCCCTATTGGAAGTATTTACTTCCGGACAAAGAGGGCTAAACCGGCTTAGCGATGGATAGCATATCACAGGACGTATTTCTCACGGCTGAGCAAAATTTCCATTTGAGCGGCAGGAAACAGGCCGTGGATGTGGAATAAAACACAATGTCACAAGTCCCGACCCGTGCCGACTTACTTCTAGAGGTTCCTTAGGGAAGTAAAAGGCGCACAACATTTCCCGGAATAAGGGAGTGAGCAGCGATAGCCTGCACTCGGACGGTGCAAACTCTCGCTGCCCACTAGCGGAAGGGAAGGAAGCACGGCGTGGAACCGTTACGTGAAAGCCGAAGCCGTCCGTTGGCAAGGTTGATACTGATGGCCCTTTGCCTCTCACTTACTGTGGGCGGGGGCATTTCTACCTTTAAGCAATCCCTATTGGAGCAAGCGATTGTGCTTGGCATTGATGGTTCCGCCGCCGGCGGCGCCTCTTGGGATGATCAGTTTGCAGCGCAGCGCTCCCTTCTTGGCATCGATGCAGCAGCCTGGCAGGAAGCTGGGGCGATTCAGACTGCCGATCTGCAATTGGTGCCCATGGCTTATCAGCTGACGGAAGAGCCGGAGCTGCCTCTAGATGATGAAGTCGTTGAGGGGCCGGCTGAGGAGCTGGTGGAGGAAGAGGCCAAGAAGGAAGAAGAGCCGCCTCCTCCCGCGAAGCCCCAAGTCCTCACCCATATCGTCCAGTCCGGCGAGACCCTGTGGGATATAGCCAAGGCCTACGGGACCGATGTCAATACCATCGCCCAGCTCAACAACATGGGCAATGTCCACCGGCTGTCCGTCGGGCAGCAACTTTCCATTTTGACGGTGGTCGGCGTCCTGCATACGGTGGAGCAGGGGGAGACCCTGTGGGACATCGCCCGGATGTACAACGTCGGGCAGGAGAAGATCGTTGAGGCTAATGAGCTGGCCAACCCCAACAGCGTACAGGTGGGTCAGCAGCTCATCATCCCCGGAGCCAGGGAGCGGGCCCAGCGCTACCAGCTGGTGCGAAACGGAGTCTTGCAGCAGGCCTTCAGCTGGCCTATGAAGGGCAGGATCTCATCCCGCTTCGGGATGCGGTGGGGCAGGATGCATTACGGTTTAGATATCGCCGCACCTACCGGCACGGCCGTTCGGGCCGCCGCCGAAGGGAGGGTGACCTTCTCCGGGCGAAGAGGGGGCTACGGCTATCTGGTGATTATCGACCACGGCAAGGGCATCGAGACTAGGTATGCCCATAATTCCAAGCTCCTGGTCAAGGCGGGCGACAGGGTGGAGCGAGGTCAGATCATCGCCCTCAGCGGGAATACAGGGAATTCCACCGGTCCTCACCTTCACTTTGAGATTCGCTACCGGTCCAAAGCCGTTGACCCGTTGAAATACTTGATTCGCTAGGGGGAAGGTATGGCGCTTTCCTTAGTGTACGCCGATGAGGCGGGCCGCATCTACATAGATGACAAGCTGATTGCGCTGGGCCGTAACGGGCCCTCTTTTTTCGAGCTGGACCAGGCAGTTCCCCTGCCTAAAGGGGCCAGCGTGGTCGTGCTCCCCGGCCGGGCCCCCGTTGGCCGGGAGCGCTGGTCGGGGCGGCTAAGGTCCGCTGATGGATGGGCCGTTGCCGCTTTATTGCCTGCAGGCTACGCCCGGACCCTCATCCCCGCTTACAGGAGCTTAGCAGAACCTCCCAGGCTCCCTTTCTTTGGCTATACCGCGGTTGGCGCCTATGGAGGCAGGCTGTACGCGGCCGCTTTGCCCGTTGATGAGCTGCGCTCCCGCTGGTCCCCGCGCTTTTACAACACCAAGACCCTCCCCCAGCGGATCGCCAGGCTGCAGCGGATTTTTCCCGGCAATCGGCTGGTTGAACATTTGTCCAACTGTGCCTTATGCTACCAGTGCTTCACCGCCCAGAACTTGTTCTATGAGCGGTGGGAGGCGGGGATCCCAAGCTCAAGGAGGTGCAATGCCCGCTGCCTTGGCTGCATCTCGGAACAGGAAGAGGATGTCCCCCCAGCGCCCCACAGCAGGATTGGTTTCACCCCCGCAACGGAAGAGATCGTCCAGCTAGGCGCTCACCACCTGGATCGGGCCCGGGATGGGATCATCAGTTTTGGTCAGGGGTGTGAGGGTGAACCGAGCCTCGAGTCGATCCTGCTGGCCGAGGCCATCAAGGAGATCCGCCGCCAAACACGCCGCGGTACGATTAATATCAACACCAATGGTGGGAGTGTCCCGGACTTGGCCAGATTGGTCGATGCGGGGCTGGATTCAATGCGGGTTAGCCTCTTTAGCGCCCGGGAGGAGCATTTCATGGCCTATCATCGTCCAAGCTACACCTTGGCTGATGTTGCCGATTCGATCCGCATGGCTAGATCCCGGGGCGTGGTGGTCAGTTTGAATCTGTTGACCTTCCCCGGCTTTACCGACAGGACTGGGGAGGTTGAAGCACTGCTCGATTTCATCGGGGAGACGGAGGTCCAAATGGTTCAGCTGCGGAACCTCAGCGCCGATCCTGACTGGGTGGCGGAGGCATTCCCGCTGACAGAAAAGACCCTGGGCATCCTGGGGATGATAAGGCGTCTCAAGGCGAAGCATCCCCATCTGCGCATCGGCAGTTTCACCCACCCGGCGGCAAGCTTCCGTCGGCGAGGGAGCCGTTAAGGCAAAGGACCCGGTGGGTTGTCTGCTGCAGGAAGGCCTGGTCGTGGCTGACGATGATGGCTCCCGTCCTGCCCTCTTCGCGGATGCGAAGGAGGGCCTCGATGATGAGGCTCCGGCTAGTCGGGTCCACCCGGTTGGTAGGTTCATCGAGGAGGAGCAGCTCTTTGCCTCCGGCAATCGCCCGGGCAATAAAAACCCGCTGTTGTTGGCCCCCTGATAAATGGCTCAGGGGTTCGTCTTTGTAAGCCAACATGTCCACCTGGTCGAGGGCCGCCCAGGCCTTTAGTCTTTCTTTCTTCCCGGGAAAGCGAAGGAGCCCCAACCCACCGTACATCCCCATGAGGACGACGTCCTTTACTAGGGGGGAGAAGCTGAACCTGTCCGGTTGTCCCTGGGGAAGATAACCGATCCTGGCTCTGGGGACCTTCTCCAAACCTAAGACGGTCATCTCGCCCCGGGCGAGGGGGAGGAGGCCCAGGAGGACTTTGAGCAGGGTGCTCTTGCCCGACCCGTTAGGCCCCATCAGCCCAGCGAATTCCCCCCGGGGCAGTTCAAGATTGATTCCTTCCCACAAAAGGTGCCGTCCGTAGCGGAAGGCGCCCTCTCGCAGCAAAACGGCTAGCGACATTTCCATCACCTAGATTCTAGAGCCATTATACACCTTTAGGGGAGCCAGGTCATAGGGTCAACTGTTCGGTCGTTGACTTTAATCCGAAAGTCCACGTGGGGGCCTGTTACCACCCCTGTGGCCCCGGAGCGGGCGATCACATCGCCAGCCCGCACCCGCTGACCCTTGCGGACGAGGATGCGGGAGTTGTGCAGATACCAGGTGGTGATGCCGCCGCCATGATCGATCACCACCACGAGCCCGCCGCCCCCCATCCACCCAGTGCGGCTGACGGTTCCGGAGGCCGCCGCGCGGACCGGCGTTCCGGAAGGCACCGCGATGTCGATGCCGCCGTGGAAGTGTTTCCGGCGATAAACGGGATGGATCCGCCAACCGTAGCCCGAGCTTATCCGGCCCCGCACTGGCCAGATCAACGGCAGCCGGGTGGTCCGAAGGGGAACGGTGATCTTTTGACCGATCTGCAGGCGATCTGGATTAGGCAGATGGTTGTAACGCAGAAGCTCGGACACCGTGGTGTTGAACCGGCGCGCAATGGCATACAGGGTGTCTTTCCCCTGCACCGTGTAGTCAATTCGGCTTGGCTGGGATTGGACGGGCACGGCCCGGGGGATGGTCAGCTTTTGGCCAACGATAATCTTTGACGAGACGAGCCCATTGGCCTCCATCAGCGTCTTAAGGGGCACGTCGTATCGTTGGGCGATGACCGACAAGCACTCTCCTCGGGCAACAACATGGGTCAGGTTCTCTGTATTTAGCAGTTCGTCTAGGGCTTTTCTGGTTGCTGGTCCTGCCAGCCCGTCGACTTGGAGACCCTGGCGCCTTTGCAGCTCCTGGACTGCTTTGGTAGTCTCCGGCCCGTAGATGCCGTCGACCTTCAGCGGAAAACCCACCTTCCGCAGTGCAGACTGCAGGGACTCAACTTCAGCGCCGCGCATCCCCGGGCGGAGCACTGTTGGTGTTGAAGCTGCCAGGGGGATCACCATGCTGCAGAACAGAAAGACTACCAGCAGGGCTGCTGTGTAGCCCTTGATCTGATACATTCCTGATCCTCCTTCTTGCCTGGATTGTTTTCATCCCTCCATTCACAGAGCCTACTTTAGGATATGTTGAGTCGCTGCCCGATAGTGTGTCACTTTGGGGTTGAGAATATGCGGC
>JAAYLV010000026.1 GCA_012521755.1 Bacillota bacterium
ACGAGGATAAGCAACAACACCCATGCGATGTACCTGCAGTTTCTGAACATACTGCACACCTCCAATGGATGTGTAATCACTGCTAAGTCATTACTTAAACAGCTTCTATCTAATTCCTGCATGAAGTGCAGAATAAATGAAAGATACTGCTGTTTAGCTAATTGAGGTTGACTGTGTCGGTGATTTATCGATTCATATCGTAAATCAGCCGCAGGCCTTCTAAGGTGAGCTCTAGATCGACCTTGTCGATGACCTTCGTCTCTCCCGCGATGAGGCGTGCATAGCTACCCGTTGCCACGACTACTGGGCTGCCGGTAAGCTCCTCTTTCAACCTGGCCACCAGCTCCTCCACCATGCCAACGAAGCCGAAGATGATCCCCGCTTGCAGGCTGCTGACGGTGTTCTTGCCGATGGCCCGGGCAGGACGGGCAAGGTCAATCCTAGGCAATTTGGCCGTCTGGAGAAAGAGGGCCTCGGTGGCGATCCAGATCCCCGGGGCAATGGCGCCGCCCAGGTAGGCGCCATCCCGGGAGATTGCATCGAAGCTAGTCGCCGTGCCGAAATCCACCACAATAGCGGGGACTCCGTGGTGATGGACGGTGGCCACCGCATTGGCGATCCGGTCACTCCCTACTTCTTTCGGGTTTTCATAATGAACGGGAATGCCCGTCTTGATCCCCGGCCCCACAACCAAAGGCCTGACCCCCAAGTAGCGGTGGACCATTTCTTCGAAGGTATGCATGATGGGCGGCACAACGCAGGAGACGACCACTCCTTGGATTTCCTCCTTGTCAATTCCCCCGGCGCGGAATAGGGACAGGAGGCAGCTTCCCATTTCGTCTTCCGTGCGACGGCTGTCCGTCTGGAGCTTCCAACTGGCAACGAGGCCTTTCCCCCGGAAAAGACCAAGCACCGTATGGGTATTGCCGATATCGACCGCTAAGATCATTTCCTTGCCTCCCTTGCAGAGAATGCCGCAGCTTTACCAGCGAGGGTCAAAGCCGGTGAAAGAGCCTTCGGCATCCTGCCATTCTACTTGGATTTCTTCAATGCGGGCCCTTTGTGGACCTGTCCGCAGGGCTTTCAGCAAAATGCCCAGTACTTCCTCCGGTCCCTCGGCCACAACCTCTACACTGCCATCGTAAAGATTGCGTACATATCCCTTCACGCCCAGAGCTCGCGCATGACGGCAGACAAAGGCCCGATAGCCGACTCCCTGGACTATTCCGTAGACCTTGGCTTTAAGTCTAGCTGCCACTTTGCCACCCCCACATCCTACCTTGCCGCCATTGTTTCCTTTAGGAAATAGCTTTTCCTCTCGGGGCTGAACTCCTGTTGCCTTAACCATGAAGAATAATAATGCCTACACCAAGGGCGACTCAGTCCCTTCCTTGATGTCCAGGCTAGATCCTTTGGGCGGAAAAAGCAACAGAGGGCACAAGCTCACCCTCCCCTATGCAGGAATTTTCCTTTCAAGAAAGAATCCATCAGTGGGCTATTAGTCCCTTTTTCCTCGGGCATTCACTCGCAAACAGGAATCTGCCCCGCTGCAGTCCTCAGCGTCTAGCAAAGGGAGCCCCAGAGGATCGTCAATCGTCGCCTTGAGGCAGATTCCAAATAGGGGAGGGAAGTATCTTGCTCTATGAGAGATATCGGAAGATAGCTAAGGAGATGATCGCTGCCGCCGTCAAAGCGGCGGATCCGACAGAGGCCATCAAGCGCAACGTGTCCGTCGATGGCGATACTCTGCGCATCTGTGATCTGGAGCTTAAGTTGTCCGAATTTGACCGAGTTCTCCTGTTTGGCATCGGTAAAGCTTCTACCACCATGGCCAGGGCCTTTGAAGAAATCCTTACGCCCGACGATGGACTAGTGATCACCAAAGCCGGCGATGAGATCAACCTGGTGGAGCTAAAGAGCGTACCGGTCTATGAGGCTTACCATCCAGAGCCCCGGGAGATTAATGTGGAGGTCTCCCGCAAGATCGTGGATATGGTGGAGGCGATCAAGCCTGACGAAAAGGTGCTCATCATCTTCATGATCTCAGGCGGCGGCTCCGCTCTCTTCACAGTCCCAGCCGAGGGAATCAGCGTCGATGACATGTTCAAGCTGAATCAGATCATGATGAAGTGGGGCGGCAACATCTATCAGATCAACACGATCCGCAAGCACGTCTGCCAGGTGAAGGGCGGCCGCTTCGCCCAGCTGTGTTCAAGGAAGGGGGCAACATTGGCCTCCTTGATCCTGTCGGATGTGGTCGGGGATGACCTGAGCGTCATCGCCTCCGGTCCCACCTACAAGGACGACACGACCTTTGCCGATGCAATCGATCTGTTGAAGAGGTTCAATGTGTGGGACGAGTGCCCCCAGTCGGTGCGGGATCATCTCGAGAAAGGGCTGGAAAACCCCGACATGGAGCCTCCGCGCACCGTGCCGCCGAACACCTACAACTTCCTCATCGGCAACAACATGGTGGCGCTGCGCGCTGCCGAGGAAATTGCCAAGCGGGAAGGCTTTAATACCATGATTCTAACCAGCCAAAACCTCGGGGAAGCCAAGGAAGTCGCCAAGGCCATCATGGGCATTGCCAAAGAAGTCCAGGACTCGGGCAATCCTATTAAGCCGCCCGCGGCGTTAATCCTAGGCGGTGAGATGATCGTTACGTTCAAATGGGAGGAGCGGGATGGATTCGGTCCCAACCGGGAATTCGTCTTAAGCTCGGCCATCGAGATTGCCAACCGGAAGAATATTGTGGTTGCCGGTGCTGACACCGACGGCGAGGATGGCCAGGGCAAGTCGGGGGCCATCGCCGACTGCCGTACAGTTCACCGGACAGATCTAGATGCTCGCTGGTATCTGGATAAGCACGAAGCAGAAGCCTTCTTTGACGCCCTGGGCGATTCCTTGGAGTTCACCAGCCAGACAAATGTCAATGACATTGATGTGATCTTGATAGGTGAGAAAGAAGACTAAATTGAGGGGGGCAACCCCCTCTTTTCCCCTTCATCCCTCCTATCTCCCTTCCGGGGCTAATTCTGTCTACATTGTCAGAAAGTATTCCCGTCCTGTGAGCCGAACCTGCAGGGAAAAGCCGCCCTGTATGCGAATAAACCAGCAAAGGAACGGTGATGCCTTTGACTAAGACAGCTGCTCTCGACGAGACTCTTGTCAGCCGCGTCTTGACTTCCTTTGCCGAAGCAACGGATCTATATGCAATGTTTGTCGATCTGAAGGGCAATAGTCTAATGTCCTCGGAGTCCGGCGAGCTGCCTTGTTTTTGTCAGTTGATCCAGTCGACCCCCGAAGGCATGCGGCGGTGCCGCCAGGCTTTCGAGCGCGCGGGCCGCTATTCCTATAGCCTCGGCGAGTCTTACATCTATTCCTGTCACGCAGGGCTGGTTGAATGGGCGGCGCCCATCGTGTCCGATGAGACTGGACAAGCAGGAACAGTCATCACCGGACAGGTGTCTATGTGGCCTTTAGATGACCAGGCCATCCAGGAGATCCTTGAGCAGATTCAAGACCTCAATCTTGACTTCGAAGAAGTTACCAACGCTCTGAAGGAGATAGATGTAATTCCGGGGAGAAAGGTCCGGGCTCTGGCTGATATGCTCTTTGCCGCGGCAGGACAGATCATGCATCCGGGAAGCGAAATCTTGCAGCGGCGCCGGTTGGCCAGCGAACAGCAGGCCTTGCTCGCCGATACGATCCAGCAAAAGAAGCTCAGTCTTGACGAGGAGACGCCGAAGCAAACCAGGCACATTTATCCCTTTGAAAAGGAGCAGGAGCTAGTCGGACGGGTTCGCCTTGGCGATCGCACTGGGGCCCGGGAGATCTTGAATGAGATCTTGGGGGACATTCTCTTTAACAGCGCAGGCCAGCCGGCGGTCATCAAGGCCCGGATTATGGAGCTGTTGATCGTACTGTCCAGGGCTGCCGTAGAAGGTGGAGCAAAGCTGGATGAACTGCTCAGTCTAGACCATAGGTACATGGAAGAGCTGGCCAAGATTGAGCCCTTAGATGAGCTTTGCGCCTGGATCGTGGAGGTCCTGGATGAATTCGTTGACATCGTCTACCGATCCCGGGACAGTAAATACCTGCCGGTGCTGCAGAATGCCGCGGATTATATCAAGGAAAACTACGCCCGTGACTTGACCTTAGAGGAAGTGGCCCAAGCCGTCCACATCAGCCCCTATTACCTATCCCATCTCTTTAAGGAAGAGCTGGGAGTCACGTTCATCGGCTATTTGACCAAGGTGCGGATAGAGCAGGCCAAGATCCTCTTGCTAGAGACCAATTTGACTATCCAACAGATTTCTTATATGGTTGGGTATCAAGACTCAAGCTATTTCACCAAGGTTTTCAAGAAATTGGAGGGGCGGACTCCCACCCAGTTCCGCCGCTAACCCTTTCGGAAAGGAAGTTTTGCCATTGACCAGGGATGAGGCTTTGCAGCTCGTTGAGGAGCATATCAAGACGAAGAACCTGATCAAGCATATGTTGGCAGCGGAAGCGATCCTAGCCAGACTAGCCCAAGAGTTCGACCAGGATGAGGATACCTGGCGATTAGCTGGATTAGTCCATGATGTGGATTATGAGCAGACTCAGCACAATCCCGAGGAGCACGGCCTTAAGAGCGCAGAGATCCTCCGCGAGTATGGCTGTCCCGAAGAGGTCGTCCATGCGGTCCTCGCCCACGCGGAGAAAGCGCCCAGGGAGTCCCTGTTGGACAAGGCCCTCTATGCAACGGATCCCCTCACGGGACTCATCGTCGCCGCAGCCCTTATCCATCCCGATAAGAAGCTGGCGTCCATCGATGCCCAGTTCATCCTAAATCGCTACGGGGAGAAGTCCTTTGCCCGCGGCGCAAACCGGGAGACAATCGCCACCTGCCAAGACTTCGGGCTGGATCTCCCCGAGTTCGTTGCCCTTGGCCTTGAGGCGATGCAGGGGATAAGCAAGGAGCTGGGCCTTTAGAACCCAACCC
>JAAYLV010000133.1 GCA_012521755.1 Bacillota bacterium
CCTGGAACTTAGCAATGCTGTAGATGTGCCTAGTGGCGATTAGGTACTTTTGGACTTCATGGAACTTATACCCGTAGATGGACATAATGGGGTTTTCCTGGGCCTCAGCGATCCCCGTCTGCAGAGCCGAGTACACTTCGTGGAAGGCTACGGGGATAGGTGCGGTTCCCAGTGCTTGCCAAACGCGAATAATCGGCTCCACCTCTGGTAGACGCAATCGAAGTCCCCGAAGGTCCTCGACTGACTTGATGGGGCGGTTCGAGGTGAGGTACCGGGGACCCCGGTACATTACCCCCAGCGTGCGCACACCCAGCATCTCCAAGCTGATTCTATTGATGGTTTCGCCTACTTCGCCATGCCAGAGAGCATAGAAGTGGTCTCGATCGCGAATCAGGAAGGGAATGTCGCTTAGGGTGTATTCAGGGGCATACAAAGCCATGTCCCCAGGACCCATGGCGATGAGCTCCAAGGCCCCGGCACTAGCAGCTTCGATATGGTCCCTCTCTCCGCCCATGGCACTTCCTATGATCACCCGGACCTCGTATCTGCCGCCTGAACGTTCTTCTAGGAGCTCCTTGAACTTGTACTGGACATCCACGGCCGCCTCCCCTACGGCATAGACCCCGGAGAAGGTGATCACACTCTTCGCGGCGACCCCAGTCGACAGCACCAGGATCAGAAACAGCAGAATCCCAACTGTCTTCTTCAATTCTTCATCCCTCCTCAGACTAAGCATGTTTGGAGCACGTTGTTGACCCCTTCCACCCCCTTCTATTCAAAGTAGTCCGGCCACACACTCCGAACTCTGGGAATATGCTCCGCGAAATCAATGTGCTGCCTCATAATCGTGGGCAACACAGACAAATCCCGCCTCTCCAAGGCACGCACCAGTTCCTCGTGCTCTACTAGCATGCGCTCCGTTCCCTCTCCCGTCCTCAGCCAGAGCAAACGAAACCGCCAAATCTGGAAGTTCATCAGATTGACCGTTTGTACCACCTTGCTATTCCCCGCAGCTCTTAGGAAGACTTCATGAAAAAGCGCATCCCACTCCAGTAGCCGAATATAATCCTGAACGTTGAACGCGTCCTGGACTGTCTGTTGGGCCTGCCACATTCTGTCGATATCGTTCCCGTTCAGTTTGTCAGCCGCAGTCACCGCCGCCCATAGCTCCAAAATGCGTCTTAGCTCAGCTGCTTCAGCCAATTGGACAGCAGACAGCTTGAGTACTTGTGTGCCCTTCTGGGGCGTCGTCTGTACCAGCCCTTCCTGCTCCAAACGCTTGAGGGCCTCCCGTACAGGAGTGCGACTGACCATCAGCTGTTCCGCCAGGTTGTTTTCGGAAACCATCTGTCCTGGAGGCAAAGTCAACGACATCATCGCTTCCAACAGACGATCATAGACCTGCTGGGTGACGGATGTGGACTTCTTGATGGGGATCAAGGACACTTCTTTCCCTCCAGAACCGGTCTCCATGTTACATCTTGTATACAAGCATTTGTAAATTCCCTATGATCAGATTTTAACCTATACCCCACCCCATTTTGGACAAACTGCATTTATGTTCTATTTGTCCTCTGTTGTCTCTATGTCCTGTCATACACTTTTATTCTGTTTATTCTCAATGAAAAATCATCGGCTTGGATTACTTAGGCGGGCTTGAGAATTGATGAAGGGGAGCCTCAAGCAGCTCCCCTTGTCAGCTAAAGGAGTCCATCTAGCTTTCGTTTCAGGGCTTCTTTCGGCATGGCGCCAACTAGCCGTTCGACTGCTTGTCCTTTCTGGAAGATGACCAAGGTGGGGATGCTCATCACGCCGTAGCGAACAGCCAGGTCTTGCTCCTGATCGACGTTCACCTTGCCCACCTTCATCCGTCCCTCATACTCTTTGGCGACCTCGTCGATTACAGGGGCAATCTGCCGGCAAGGGCCGCACCAATCGGCCCAAAAGTCAACGAGGACCGGCAGCTCGCTATCCAAGACCTCGGCTTGGAAATTGCCGCTGGTCAGATGGACAATAAGGTTTCCTTCCATGTTGGCATGCCTCCTAAAGACTGCAGTTTTGGCAGAGCCATTATAGCATATCCAAAGTTGACTCGCTAGGATCAGCTCCCTTCTTTCTTGCCCGAAGAAGAAGGAGAGATGGACCCGGGCCACGAATGATGGTTATGACTGGACTAGCATAACGCCATGGTCCTAACTATTTTTCCTGAGGAGGTATGGAACGATGTCTGGAAGGCTGCGAAAACTGGTCTTAGTCATGATGGTAGTCCTGATGGCCGCGTCAGGAGCCCTAGCCGCCGAACGGTTGATCCTGGCAACAACGACAAGCACGGAAAACTCCGGGCTTCTCGCCCATTTGCTGCCGCCCTTTGAGGAGAAGTATAATGTTCGGGTCGACGTGATCGCGGTGGGGACAGGCAAAGCTTTGGAGCTGGGCCGAAACGGTGACGCCGATGTGGTCCTGGTCCACGACCGGGTGTCGGAAGACGCTTTCGTCGAGGGAGGCTATGGGGTCAACAGGCGAGATGTGATGTACAACGACTACATAATCCTCGGGCCTGACTCCGATCCGGCCGGTGTGCGAAACGCCAAGTCCGCGGTGGAAGCTTTCAGCCTCATCGCCAAGGCCAAGACCCCCTTTGTCTCCCGGGGTGATGATTCGGGCACCCATAAAAAAGAGCTGGCTATTTGGGCAGAGGCCAACATCGAGCCTGCAGCTCCATGGTACATGCCCGTTGGTCAGGGCATGGGGCCTTGCATCAACATCGCCGGTGAGCAAAACGGCTATGTCCTCTCCGACCGAGGAACATATATCTCCTACAAGACCAAGACCGACCTGGTCATCGTCTTCGAAGGCGACCCGATCTTGTTCAATCCCTACGGAGTGATCGCGGTCAACCCCGAGCTGCATCCCCACGTCAACTACGAGCAGGCCATGAACTTCATTGAATTCCTGACATCCGATGAAGGCAGGGCCCTGATCGAATCCTACAAGATGGAAGGCGACCAGCTCTTCTATCTGTACAGATAAGGGCACGCCTTTCAGGTGCAGGCTGGGGACCTAAGCGTCCCCAGCCGCGCCCTATCACCACCTGAAGTTGGGGGGTTTCAACCATTGCACTATATTGTTGGCGCCCTGCGCAGGGCCGTTGACCTGATCCTATCCCTTGATCCGGCGGTGATGGAAATCGCCTGGCTGTCCATCAAGCTTTCAGCCATCTCCATCATTATTGCCGCCGCCATCGGCATTCCCATCGGCTTCATCTTAGGCGTCTATGACTTTCCCGGACGTTCTTTTCTCACTAGCATCGTCAACACCCTTCTAAGCTTGCCGACAGTGGTGGTGGGACTTGCCGTCTACAGTTTCATCTCCCGGCGGGGTCCTTTGGGGAGATTTGGCCTGCTGTTCACCCCCTGGGCCATCATCATCGGACAGACCATCCTGGCCACTCCCATTGTCACCGCCTTGACGATGAATGCCACCCGTTCCTTAGATCGGGATCTGCAACTGACTGCCCTTTCCTTGGGTGCATCCCGAGTCCAGATGGCATGGCTCCTTTTGCTGCAAGCCCGGTTTGCAGTCTTTGGAGCGCTAGTTGCCGGTTTTGGCCGGGTCATTGCTGAAGTTGGCGCGGCCATGATGCTGGGGGGCAATATTGAAGGATATACACGTACGTTGACAACGGCCATTGCCTTAGAGACGAGCAAGGGGGAGTTTGCCTTTGCCCTGGCTTTAGGGATCATCCTCCTCCTGATCTCCTTTGTGGTGAACATCCTGGTCCACTACTTCCAGCAAGTCAAGCATCGGGGGGCGTATCATGGAAACAATTCTCCACGTCGAGGATTTGCGTAAGAGCTATAATGGACTAACAGTGTTGGACCTGGACGCCTTGTCCATCCCCAGGGGTCAGATCACCGTCGTCATGGGACCTAACGGGGCCGGCAAGACTACCTTGATCCGCATCTTGGCCCTCCTGGAAGAACCAGATCGAGGCACCATCTTGCTGGGTGGACAGCCTGTTCCCGAGGATGAGGAGCAGCGCCTGGCCCTACGGCGAAGAATGGGCGTTATTTGGCAGCGACCAGCTTTGTTTGCCATGAGCGTCGCCGATAATCTTGGTTTGGCCTTGAGGCTGCGGGGCTGGAATAGGAAGCAGATCCGAGCCAAGGTGGAAGAGTATGCGGAGATGTTCAATCTTGGCCGCCTCCTGCGCAAATGGCCCAACGAGCTGTCCGGAGGCGAGACCCAGAAGGTTTCGGTGGCTAGAAGCCTAATCTACGAGCCGGAGATTATGTTCATCGATGAACCAGACACCTATCTTGACCTTCGCAACCGCCATCTAGTAGAAGAAATGGTCGCATCGCAAGTTGAGCGCCGGGGCATGACGGCCTTGATGGTGACCCATAGCAGACAGCAGATGAGCCGTCTGGCAGCCAATCTAGTCTTCTTGCAGGCAGGTCAGGTGCGCTGGTCGGGCCAAGTTGACAGTCAGGATCCGAAAAACTGGGATGAGGAGCTCAAGGCCCTTTTGGGGCTTGCCGAACCCTCCGCCTAAGTCGCCCGGCGACTAGCTGCAGGCCGCTGATAACCAAGAAGCATGCAAGCTGCGCCTCCAAGGACGGATCATACAGGGCGAAGAGCCCTGCCGCGGCGGAAGCTAGCGCAAAGTAGAGAAGACAACAGCCAACACCTGCCACTTCTCCCACCAGGAGCATCCCCGCTAGAGGAAACCAAAGCTGCCAGCCCAACCCCGCCACCTCCCCAGTACTACTCTATGGAGGGATTGGGGGACGTATACCTGGGGTGGTATAGGAACCGCCCCCGAAGGCGGATACTATCTAGCGGGGAGGTAGTCTATGGGGGCGAGGCAGTTTCTTCAGCAATATAAGCGAACCATCATCGCGGTGATACTTCTGTTCCTGCTCCCGCTCATACCCATTTATTGGCGGGGGCATGTTTTGCTGCGGGAGTTTGAACGGGAGCGGCCAATCCAAGGGGCAACCCTCCTGGATGCTCAAGGGCGGGTCATCACCGTCCTAGGCAAAGAAGGCCCCGCGGTCTACGTCCCCCTGGAAGAAATCCCTGCCCATTTGAGACAGGCGGTCATTGCCGTTGAAGATGCCCGTTTCTACCGGCATTTCGGTCTAGACCCCATCGGCATCGTCCGGGCGGCCCTAGTCAACCTAAAATCCCGCCGGACTGTGCAAGGAGCCAGCACCATCACCCAACAACTAGCCAAGAACTTATTCTTGACGACGGAGCGCACCTTGGCCCGCAAAGCCGAAGAGGCCATGCTGGCTTTGATGCTGGAGAAGCGCTTCAACAAGAACCAAATCCTAGAGCGCTACTTGAACGAGGTCTATTTCGGCGAAGGAGCCTACGGCGTCCACGCCGCAGCTCAGACCTATTTCGGCAAACAACCTTTGGACCTGACCCTTGGGGAGAGCGCTTTGCTCGCCGGGATCCTGCGGGCCCCCTCGACCCTCTCTCCTTATGTCAATCGCCAGCGATCTTTGGAGAGGCGGAACTTGGTGCTGCGGCAGATGGAAAGCCAAGGCTACATTTCGGAAGGCGCCTTGAACCGGGCCCTGGAAGAGGAGGTCCAACTGGCCAAGAGGCCTGGCGGCATCGCCCCTTACTTCATCGACTATGTGACCGATGAGCTGGTCCGCCGCTATGGTCCAAACATGGTCTTTCGAGGAGAATTGCAGGTTGAAACGACCCTGGACCTGGACATGCAGCGAAAGGCCCAGCAGGCTTGGAACCCAGAGCTGCAGGGCGCCCTCGTGGCCATTGACCCCAAGTCTGGCCACATCCGGGCGATGGTGGGAGGGCGAAACTACCGGGAGAGCCAGTTCAACCGGGCGACGAAGGCCCTCCGCCAGCCAGGCTCCGCCTTCAAGCCCATCATTTACGCTGCGGCTTTGCGAGAAGGCTGGCGGGTCAATTCCATTGTCGAAGATATCCCCAGGCGCATCGGCGATTGGGAGCCGGAGAATTACAATGAAGCCTATTGGGGTCCAGTGACCATGAAGCACGCCCTGGCCTTATCTTTAAACAACGCCGCCGTTTGGACCTTAAGCGAGATCGGCATCGACTCGGCCATCGCCATGGCGGAAGATCTCGGCATCGGCACCCTCGTCCCGGAGGACCGGCACCTGGGCATGGCCCTAGGGGGGCTGACTAAGGGAGTGACCCCCCTTGCCTTGGCCGCTTCCTTTGTGCCCTTCGCCAACGGCGGACTCTACTATCAGCCCCGCGGCATCAGCCGGGTGTCCACCAAGGAAGGCCGCATACTGGAAGAAGCTCCCGGGAAAGGCCGCCAGGTCCTAACTCCACAGCAGGCCTATCTCATGACGGACATGCTAAAGGCGGCGATGGAGTACGGGACAGGGCAACCGGCCGCCATCGATCGACCGACCGCGGGCAAGACGGGCACGACGAACAACTCTATCAGCCTTTGGTTTGTCGGTTATGCCCCCCAGCTGGTGACGTGCGTTTATGTAGGCAATGATGATGGAACGCCCGTAAAGGGCTATGGGGGGACCGCGGCGGGTCCCATCTGGGCCGATTTCATGGAAGCGGCCCTAGGTGAGCTGCCCCCGGCGGATTTCCCCTTGCCGGAGGGGATGGTCACGGGAATTGAAGTCGACATTTTCTCCGGTGGCCTGGTGGTGCCTGGCTGTGAGATTACCGAGGTCGATGTGTTCATCGACGGAACTGAGCCAACGGAGCTTTGCCCCCTCCACTACAGGCCTCCGCGAAGGACGCCGTCCCGGCGGCTAAGTCCTGCGCCGCCCAAGACGGAGCAGCCGCCCCAAAGCCCGGTAGTACCTCCCGAGGAGCCGCCGGAGCTTCCCCCGGAAGAACCGGAGGAGCCGCCGGAAGAGCCGGAAGAACCCCCTGAGGGACCAGAGCAGCCGGAGGAGCCAGTAGAAGAAATGCCCCCAGCACCCCCCGAGGAGCCTCCCCCTGTCCCGGAGGAGCCCCTCCAACCAACGCCGCCGCCGATGCCGACCCCCCCTGAGGAGACCCCACAGAATGACCGCGAAGCCCCTACAAATGAAAAAGCAGCCCCGTAGCGGAGCTGCCGCCGAATCGTTACCGTTTGGAGAACTGGGGAGCTTTCCGGGCTTTCTTCAACCCGTACTTGCGTCTCTCCTTCATCCGCGGATCCCGGGTCAACAGACCAGCCTTCTTCAAGGGAGCACGAAACTCATCGTCCACTTGAAGGAGCGCCCTGGCGATGCCATGGCGGACGGCGCCTGCCTGCCCGGTCGTCCCGCCGCCTTTCACGTTGACAACCACATCGTATCTGCCTTCGACCCCGCACACCCTGAGGGGCTCTAAGACCGCATTCTGCAGGATGCCGCGGGGGAAGTAATCTTCTAGATCCCGTTTATTGATAACCACCCGTCCCGTGCCGGGGAACACCCGCGCCCGGGCGACAGAGCACTTCCTCCGTCCTGTTCCATAGTAATGTTGAAGGGGAACTTTCAGTTCAACGGCCAATCCACACCCTCCTTCCCGTTACAGGTTAAGCTCTTGGGGCTGTTGCGCTGCGTGGGGATGTTCCGGTCCAGCATAGACCTTCAGCTTCTTGAACATTTTCCGCCCCAGTCGATTGCGGGGCAGCATCCCCTTAACTGCCAGTTCCACGACCTTGGTCGGCTTAGTCGCCAACAATTCCTCGGCAGTCCGCACCCGCAGGCCACCAGGGTATAGGGTATGGCGATAGTACAACTTGTTCTGACGCTTCTTGCCGGTGAGACGCACCTTCTCCGCGTTGATCACGATCACGTAGTCACCCGTGTCAACATGGGGCGTATAAATCGGTTTATGTTTTCCCCGCAGAATGTGGGCTATGCGCGAAGCCAATCTACCCAGGGTTTTCCCCTCGGCATCAACCACATACCATGTGCGGGAGACCTCCTGGGGCTTGGCCATGTAGGTCGTCCTCATCGTGGGCATATCCCCCTTTTAGTTGCATACCGTCGGCTCGAACCCCCTCGGATCCGGGGCTTGTGGCTCCGCGGGGAATTCTCACGCACACGGCCTCAAGCTTATCTTCGGCCATCAAGCATTATTCTAATCCCTAGGCACCCTACTGTCAAGGGTAGAGCACCCTGGAAAGGAATAGACCGGCAGCGGGCGCGGTGGGACCAGCGCATTCCCTCCGCCGCGCCTTTAGTATACCCTCAACATCATCGGGCTGTAGGCGTCCCGCCCCCACTTCGAGGAGGGTGCCCACCATGTTCCGCACCTGATGATACAAGAACCCATCGCCGACAAAGGTCAGCTGATACAAGGGACCTCGCCTGGCCAGCTCCACCCTGTTCAAGGTCCGGACGGTGTCTTTCACTTTGGACCCTGCCGCCTGAAAACTCTTGAAGTCATGCCGTCCCTGAAGAATAGCCGCTGCCTCAAGGATTTTCCCCCAGTCCAAGGGTTTGGGGACAAAATGGGCATAATTGCGAAGGAAAGGGGACGGATAGGGTCCTTGGTAGATCCTGTAGGTGTAAACCTTGCCGATGGCATCATAGCGGGCATGGAAGTCGTCTGGGACCTCCCGGGAAAGCTTGATGCGGATGTCCCGGGGTAGACAGGTGTTTAGGGCGGGAGCGAAGCGTTCGGGAGGTATGGATGATTCCGTGCGGAAATTGACCACCTGACCGAGGGCATGGACCCCCGCATCGGTCCGGCCCGCGGGAGTGACCCGGATCCTCTCCCCCGTCAGCTCCCTCAGGGCCTTTTCCAAAACCTCCTGGATCGTTGGGCCCTGCTTTTGCACCTGAAAACCGTAGTAGGAGCTGCCATCATAGGCCATGATGAGCTTGATGTTCCGCACCGGCCCACCCCCTAAAGAAGACCCCCGACGATCACCGCAAAGGCCAAGGTCAGGCCAATGACCGTGTAGTCCCGCCAGGTGAAGAAGAGCTGTTTCATCTTCGTCCTGCCTTCTCCTCCCCGGTAGCAGCGAGCTTCCATGGCCACGGCCAGTTCGTCGGCCCGCCGGAAAGCGCTGACGAACAGGGGCACCAGCAAAGGCAGAAGGCTCCTTGCCCGCTGCACGATGTTGCCCGTCTCAAAGTCGGCTCCCCGGGCCATCTGGGCCTTGGTGATCTTGTCCATCTCTTCCAGGAGGGTCGGGATGAACCGCAGGGCGATAGTCATCATCATCGCCAGTTCATGGGCCGGCAGCCCAAACCTCTTTCCCGGAGACAAGATGGCTTCGATGCCATCGGTCAATGCGATGGGCGAGGTGGTGAGGGTGAGCAGGGAAGCGCCGATGATCAAAAGGAGAAGGCGCGTCACCATCATGCCGCCCTTGACCAGCCCCTCCCTGGTCACCTTCAAAGGCCCCAGCTGCCCGATGACCTCCCCTTGGCTCAGGAAGACATGGAGGACCAGGGTGAAGAGGATGATCACCAGCATAGGGCGGATCCCCCGCAGCACAAAGCGGGGCGACAAACGGGCAAGGAGAATCAGCCCGCCGATGAAAAGCGCGACAAGTCCGTAACCCTGAAAGGTGTCAATCAGAAACAGCAGGATGATGAGGAGCATGGTGACGATGATCTTCGTCCTGGGATCTAAACGATGGACGAAGGATTCACCGGGTATGTACTGCCCGAGGGTCATATCGCGCAACAAGGCCATCTCTCTCCCCCTACAAGGTCAAAAAACGGGCCGTTTTGCCCTGTTTTGGGCCCAGTACCCGCAGGATTGCTTCCCGCGCCTCTTCGACCGTATAGATATCCACGGGGATGTCCAGGCCCCGTTCCCGCAGCCGATGCATCAATTGGGCGATCTGGGGTAGAGCCAGGCCCACCTCTTCCAACAGTTCCCCTTTGCTGAAGACTTCCGCAGGGGTTCCTTGGGCAATGAGCCGCCCATCGTGCATCACGGCGAGACGGCTGACCAGCCGGGCTACCTCTTCCATGTTATGGGATACTAACACCACTGTTACCCCCTGCTGCTGCAGGGCGCTGATCTCCCCGAGGATCTCTTGCCGACCCATGGGGTCAAGGCCCGCGGTTGGCTCATCGAGAATCAGGTACTTAGGCCGCATGGCGAGCACCCCGGCGATGGCCACCCGCCTCTTCTGGCCGCCGCTCAGTTCGAAGGGCGACCTGTCGGCTATCTCCCCGTCCAATCCCACCATCGCCAAGGCTTCTTCGACCCGCTCCTTCACTTCCTCCTCAGGCAGACCCATGTTCCGCGGGCCAAAGGCCACATCGGCGAAAACCGTCTCTTCAAAGAGCTGATGCTCCGGATATTGGAATACGAGGCCTACCTTCTGCCGGATGGCCTTCAGGTTCGTCCCCCGTTCCCAGAGGTTTTGACCATCTACCTCCACCGAACCCCGGGTAGGTTTGAGGAGGCCGTTCAAATGCTGGATCAAGGTGGACTTGCCCGACCCTGTCTGTCCGATGAGGCCGAAAAACTCCCCTTCCTGGATCTCCAAGGTTACCCCCCTTAAGGCCTCCGTGGCCAGGGGAGTTCCCGCTTGGTAAATATGCACCAGATCGTTTACGCGTATTGACATAAATAATCCACCAGTTCATTGATACTGAAGATCTCCTGGGGTACGGGGATGCCGCTTCGGCGAAGTTCCCACGCCAGCTGCAGGATCTGGGGGACATCCAGCCTGAGCTGCCGCATTTGCTCCCCCTTACTGAAGATGTCCGCCGGAGGTCCTGACAAGACGAGGCTCCCTTCGGCCATGACGAGCACCCGCTCGGCAAGGATCGCCTCTTCCATGAAATGGGTGACCAAGACCACGGTGATCCCTTCTTGACGGTTGAGCCGCTGGATTGTCTCCAGCACCTCCCGGCGTCCGACAGGGTCCAACATGGAGGTTGGTTCGTCCAAGACGATGCAGGACGGACGCATGGCGATGACGCCAGCGATGGCCACCCGCTGCTTTTGTCCCCCCGATAAAAGGTGTGTGGCCCGGTGGCGGTGCTCCTCCATCCCCACCAGGGCCAGGGCTTCATCGACGCGGCGGCCGATCTCATCGGGGCTCAGCCCCAGATTCTCCGGGCCAAAAGCCACATCTTCTTCGACGGTTGTAGCCACGATCTGATTATCGGGATTCTGGAAGACCATCCCTACCTGCTGGCGGATGGCCCACAACTTTTCCCCATCCTTTGTGTTCTTTCCCCCCACGATTACATCGCCGCGGGTCGGCAAGAGCAATGCATTGAAAAGTTTGGCCAGGGTTGATTTCCCTGAGCCGTTGTGGCCAATAATGGAGACGAATTCCCCTTGATGGATGGCTAAATTGATGTCCTTCAAGGCCATTGCTTCCCCTTCTCCGTAGCTGTAAGCAGCATCTTGCAGGCGAATCAATGGCGCGGAATCCTTCACCACTTGGCAACACCTTTCCACTTCTTGCCTAGACAAGCTCTAAAATGGCCATGGGCGCCCCATCGCCCCGGCGAAAACCGGTCTTCACCACCCGGCAGTAGCCCCCTTGGCGATCGGCATAGCGAGGGGCCACATCGGCAAAGAGCCGCCGGACTGCTTCCGGCTTCTTCAGGAAAGCAGCTGCCTGCCTGCGGGCCGCCAGATCCCCTCGTTTCCCCAAGGTTACCATCCGGTCCACAAAGGGCTTGACCGCCTTCGCCTTGCTCTCAGTCGTCTCAATCCGGTCGTGGAGCATGACCGCAGTCACCAGGCTGCCAAACAAGGCCCGCCGATGGGCCGTGGTCCTCCCTAGCTTCCTTTTCCGCATCCGCGATTCCTCCCTACCCTATTCGTCTGCCTGACGCAACGACAGCCCCAGGGCCGCCAGTTTCTCCTTGATTTCCTGGAGGGATTTCTTCCCCAGGTTGCGGACTTTCATAATGTCCTGTTCGGTGCGCTTAGTCAGCTCTTCAACGGTGTTGATCCCGGCCCGCTTCAGGCAGTTGTAGCTGCGCACCGAAAGATCCAGCTCTTCGATAGTCATATCGAAGACCCGGTCCTTTTCCTCTTCTTCCTTTTCCACCAAGATCTCCACCGTCTCATCGGGCTCGGTTAGCCCGATGAACAGCCGCAAATGCTCAGTCAAAATCTTAGCCGCCAGGCTCACCGCCTCATCCGGAGCGATGGTCCCATCGGTCCATACATCCAAGACCAGCCGGTCGTAGTCCGTTACCTGCCCCACCCTGGTGTCTTCCACCACATAATTCACCCGCACCACTGGGGAAAACAGAGCATCGACGGGAATGAGCCCAATGGGGTGGTCGGGCTTTTTCAGCTGCTCCGCGGGTACATAGCCCCGGCCCTTGCGCATGGTGATCTCCATGCTTAAGCGGCCATCCTCATCCAGCTCGGCGATATGCAGATCGGGGTTGAGGATCTCGGCTTGGCTGCCCACTTGAATATCGGCTGCGGTGACCATCCCCGGCCCCTCAGCTTCGATGCGGGCCACCACCTCTTCATCGGTATGGAGCCTGACGATGAGCCCTTTCATGTTCAGGACAATTTCCGTCGTATCCTCAACAACACCGGGAATAGTCGAGAACTCGTGGAGCACTCCATCGATGCGGATGGAGGTCACCGCGGCTCCGGGGAGAGAAGAGAGCAAAACCCTGCGCAGGGAATTCCCGAGGGTAATGCCGTACCCCCGCTCCAAAGGCTCCACCTTGAATCGGCCGTAGCTATTGCCCTTTTCCAGGGTTTCAATCTTCGGCTTTTCCATTTCAATCATCTAGACACCCTCCTCCTTGCAGAGCAAGAATCATCCGCTAGACGGGGTCCGGCGAAGGATCCGACCCGAACTCTCTTGCTGAGGGTCTTGTGGAGCCTACCTCGAATAGTATTCGACAATCAGATGCTCCTGTACGGGAACATCGATCTGGTCCCGCGTCGGCAGGGACAAGATCTCGCCTTCCATTTTCTCCACATCCAGGGTCATCCAAGGAGGCGGGGTGCGACCTACCTCCAGGTTCGCCTTGAACTTATCCAAGTTCCGGCTGCCCTCGCGGACCGCAACGACATCACCGGGACGGACTTGGTAGGAAGGAACGCTTACCTTGCGTCCATTGACGCTGAAGTGCCCGTGCAAAACCAACTGCCTCGCCTCAGGACGAGAAGAGGCAAAGCCCAGTCGATAAACCACGTTGTCAAGCCTGGTTTCTAGAAGCTGCAGCAAGTTTTCACCGGTGATGCCCCGCCGCCGCGCGGCCAGATCGTAGTAGCGACGGAATTGCCGTTCCAATACGCCGTAGGTGCGGCGGGCCTTCTGCTTCTCCCGCAAGTGCAAAGCGTATTCTGACACCCGCTTGCGCCCCTGACCATGCTGGCCTGGTGGGTAGCCCCTGCGATCTACGGAACACTTGGGCGTATAGCAGCGTTCACCTTTCAAAAACAGCTTCGTGCCCTCCCGCCGGCACAGCCGGCAGACGGGACCGGTATATCTAGCCATCACTAATCACCTCCAACTATCCCTATTACACCCGACGCCGCTTCGGCGGACGACAGCCGTTGTGGGGTATAGGTGTGACGTCTTTGATCATGGTAACATCCAAGCCTGCCGCCTGCAGCTGCCGGATAGCCGCCTCGCGCCCGGAACCGGGGCCCTTGACGTAGACCTCGATATACTTCATCCCGTGTTCCATGGCTGTCTTGGCTGCTTCCTCCGCCGCCATGCCCGCGGCAAAGGGCGTACCTTTGCGGGAACCCTTAAAGCCCATGTTCCCGGCACTAGACCAGGCCACCACGTTCCCCTGCTTGTCGGTAATGGTGACGATGGTATTATTAAAAGTCGAGCGGATATGGGCGATGCCGCTTTCAATGTTCTTGCGCTCTCTGCGCCTGGGCCTCGCGCCTCTTCTGGATCTACCCATCCTTCTTGCCTCCCTTCAGACTATCTCTTTCGCCGCACTCCCACCGTCCGTCTGGGTCCTTTGCGGGTCCGGGCATTGGTCCTCGTCCGCTGGCCCCTGGTGGGAAGTCCCCGCCGGTGGCGCAAGCCTCGATAGCTGCCGATATCGATCAAGCGCTTGATGTTCATGGCCACTTCCCGGCGAAGGTCCCCTTCTACATGGTACTCCCGGTCGATGGTCTCCCGCAGGCGGGAGATTTCGTCTTCCGTCAAATCCCTAACCCGTGTATCAGGGTTGATGTTGGTTTTGGCCAAGATCTCATTGGACCTGCTCCGTCCAATGCCGTAAATATAAGTCAGGGCGACTTCTACTCGCTTGTCCCTAGGCAGGTCCACCCCTGCTATTCTTGCCAAGTCCTTTCCCTCCTCTCAAGCGCCCTAGCCCTGTCGCTGCTTGTGTTTAGGGTTCTCGCAAATCACCCGCACACGGCCTTTGCGCTTAATGATCTTGCACTTCTCGCAGATCGGCTTCACTGACGAACGCACTTTCATCTTCATTTACCCCCTCTAAGGGACCATCTTTCATTTAAACCGATAGACTATTCTTCCCCTCGTCAAATCATAGGGAGAAAGCTGAACCGTCACTTTATCGCCCGGCAGAATACGTATGAAGTGCATGCGCATCTTGCCGGAAATATGGGCCAAAACCTTATGCCCATTATCCAGCTCAACCCGAAACATCGCATTGGGCAGTGGTTCCACAACGGTCCCTTGGACTTCGATAACATCATCCCTAGCCATATGTTCACAACCCTCCCCGATGGCGTTGTGTCAAACTCATCACGGCCTCCCTGATTTCTTCATCGCTGACCGTACCAGCCTCTGCCAGCTTCGCCGCGATCTCCTCGGCGATTTGTTGGTGGACCACCAAGTGTTTAGGATTCTTGCGTTTGGGACGATCAATTCCCCGTCCCTGTCCATCAGCCACCAGAGCCGTACCATCGGGAGAGACGCCCACCACCAAATACTGTTTCCCTCGATCCCGCCCCGCTGTCGACGTGACCAGTTGACCAGGTCGAACCATAGTAAGCTCCTCCCTCCCGTCCGTTCATTCAGGCCAGCCCGCTTAATTATACCACAACGTCCTCTCCTACCCACTAGAGGGCTGTCAAAATCAATGGCTCCCCTTCCGTAACGGCGACGGTATGTTCGAAGTGGGCGGAAAGGCCCCCATCGAGGGTGTAGACTGTCCATTGATCGGGCGCAATCCGCACCCGGTAGTCGCTGCTGTTGACCATTGGCTCCACCGCCAAGGTCATCCCCGGCTTCAACACCGGCCCCCGCCCCGGCGGCCCGAAGTTGGGCACCTGGGGTTCTTCGTGCATGGCCCGGCCAATGCCGTGGCCGACAAAGTCCCGTACCACAAAGTAGCCCCGCTCCTCGACAAAGCTCTGGATGGCGTGGGAAATGTCCGTGAGACGGTTCCCGGCCACCATCTGGGCAATCCCCCGGTAGAGAGCCTGCTCAGTAACCTCTAAAAGGTCCTGGGCACGGGGTTCGATCTGGCCCACCGGGTAGGTCCAGGCCGCATCGCCGCAGTATCCGTCGACGATGGCGCCAATATCCACCCCGATGATGTCTCCTTCTTTCAGAACCCGCTCTCCCGGAATGCCGTGGACCACTTCATCGTTCACCGACGCGCAGATGCACGCCGGATACCCCCGGTACCCTTTGAAGGCCGGGATAGCCCCTTCCTTCCGGAAGAAATCCTCCACGAGGGCATCCAACTCCTTCGTCTTCACGCCCGGTTTAATATGGGCCTTGAGGAGCTCATGGGCCCGGGCGACGACTTGCCCTGCCCGCCTCATGGCGGCTATTTCACTTGTTGACTTGAGGATAATCATCCTAGCACCTCGTCCGCCTGCAGCCCCCTTATCCTCGTCAGGATCCGTTGAAACACCTCGTCAATGGGGCCTTCACCGTGGATCTCAAGGAGCAGTCCACGTTCTCGGTAAAACTCAACTAACGGCCATGTCTGTTCTTCGTAAACGACTAAGCGCTTGCGGGCCGTTGGTTCATCATCGTCATCCCTCTTGGCCAGCGGCACTTCACAGACGCTGCACTTCTCCGTCCCCCCAGGGTACGTTGCCGCACAGCGGGGACACGTCTTGCGCTCCACGATTCGCCGGACAGCTTCATCGGCAGAGATGATGATATCAATGACCGCATCGAGCTTGAGTCCCATTTCGTCCAACAGCTGGTCAAACATCTCAGCTTGACTCACCGTTCGCGGGAACCCGTCCAGTATGAAGCCATCACGACAGTCTTCCTGTTCCAACCTAGCCTTGACGATGGCCAGGACCAGCTCATCGGGCACCAGTTCACCTTGGTCGATGTACTGGGCTATCTTGTCGGCCAGAGGGCCCCCTGCCCCCTTAGCCGCGCGGAACATGGCTCCCGTCGAAATGTGGGGGATGCCAAACTCCTCCGATAACAGGGCCGCCTGGGTGCCTTTCCCTGCGCCGGGCAAACCCATGATGACAAGACGCACGGCGACATTCCTCCCAACTTTTGTCACCCGGCTACTTGAGGAAGCCTTCATAGTGCCGCATGAGCAGATGGGCTTCAATTTGCTTGACCGTATCCAAGGCCACGCCTACAGCGATCAAGACGCTCGTTCCGCCAAAGTACAGCATTCCGGGAGGCATCCTGGTAATTCCGGCCATGATGTAGGGCAAAACGGCCATCACGGCCAAGAACACTGCCCCCACCAAGGTTATCCTCGTCAGAATCCGGTCAAGGTACTGGGCTGTAGGACGTCCCGGCCGCAGCCCGGGGACAAAGCCGCCCCACTTCTTCATGTTATCGGCTACTTCTCGGGGGTCGAAGGTCACCGCCGTGTAGAAGTAGGTAAAGAACATGGTTAAGAGGGCATACAGGATATTATACACCACTGTTCCATATCCCACAACACGGGACAGCCCCTCCAGGGCCGGAATGAACTGGGCCAGGGTCAAGGGAAAAGCCAGCACCGATGAGGCGAAAATGACTGGTATAACCCCTGCTTGGTTGACGCTCAAGGGAATATGGGTGCTTTGGCCGCCATACATCCGCCGGCCCACAACCCGCTTGGCGTACTGGACGGGAATGCGGCGCTGACCCTGCTGGATCATCACAACGCCCGCCACCACCGCGACTGCCAGCACTAGGAACACCAGGAGGCTCAGAGGGCTGATGACGCCCCGGATGACACCTTGAATCGCCTGGAGCAGCTCAAAGGGCATGCTGGCAACGATGCCCACAAAGATGATCAAGGATATCCCGTTGCCGATTCCATTCTCCGATATCTTCTCGCCCATCCACATCAACAGAGTCGTGCCCGCCACCAAGGTGATGACGATCAGCACCATATCGAAGGTCCCGCCGGTCACCAAGACGTTGTAGTTGCGGGCCAGCATGGTGATGCCAAAGGCTTGGATGAGGCCGAGCACCACCGCGCCGTAGCGGGTGTAGTTGGCGATCTTGCGCCTGCCTTCCACGCCGCCCTCTTTCGCCAGTTCCTCCAGCTGGGGGATGACGATGGTCAACAATTGCAAAATGATGGATGAGGTAATATAGGGGCTTACTCCCATGGCGAAGACGCTAAAGCGACTTAGCGCGCCCCCAGCGAACAGATCCAGGAAGCCAAAAATATTACCCCTGTCTACCCCTAACTGCCTGGCCAAAGCAGCCGAGTCCACCCCGGGAACAGGTACATAGGACCCGACGCGAAAGAGTACCAGCATGGCCAGGCTGTAGAGGATCTTTCGTCGTAGTTCGGGAATTTTGATGGCGTTCCGGACGGGCTCAAACACCTATATCACCTCTACCTTGCCACCGGCGGCCTCGATCTTGTCCCGGGCTCCCCCAGTGAATTTGTGGGCCTGCACAGTCAGATCCCGGTCTAGTTCGCCCATCCCCAGGATCTTGATGCCATCTTTCATGTTCTTGACCAGTCCGCTCTCGACCAACAGCTCAGGCGTTACCACCGTCTTGGCGGGGAAGCGGTTGAGATCCTGGACATTGACCTCAGCATATTCTTTCCGGAAAGGATTCTTGAAGCCCCGCTTGGGCAAGCGCCGCTGGAGAGGTGTCTGACCCCCTTCGAAGCCGGGACCTTTGCCGCCCCCGGACCTGGCTCCTTGTCCTTTATGGCCCCGTCCGGCCGTCTTGCCTAGGCCCGAGCCGATGCCGCGGCCTACCCTCTTTCTTTGTTGTCTAGGGCTCGGTCTCAGTTCATGCAGCTGCAACCCACTCACCTCCCTCGAGCTTAGTCTTCAACTTCCTCCACTTTGACTAGGTGTTGCACCTTGTCAAGCATCCCCCGAATGACAGGGGTATCATCCTGGATGACGCTATGATTAAGTTTACGTAGACCTAAAGCGGCAATGGTGGCCTTCTGGTCTTCAGAAAAGCCGATCGCGCTTTTTACCCAGGTGATCTTGAGTTTGCCAGCCACCCTCGGTTACCCCCATTCACACTATTTCTTCCACGCTCTTGCCCCGTATCCGGGCTACTTCCTCCGCGGTGCGCAGAGCCTTCAAACCTTCAAGGGTCGCCCGCGCAACGTTGATCGGGTTATTGCAGCCTAGGGACTTGGTCAAAATATCTCTGATCCCGCCAAGCTCGAGCACCGCCCGGACAGGTCCCCCCGCAATCACGCCCGTACCTTCAGCGGCCGGCCGCAGAAACACCCTCGCGCCGCTATAATCGCTGGTAATCTCATGGGGGATGGTGGTTCCCACAACGGGCACCTCAATCA
Source organism: Bacillota bacterium (assembly GCA_012521755.1). Classification (GTDB taxonomy): domain Bacteria; phylum Bacillota; class Limnochordia; order JAAZLZ01; family JAAZLZ01; genus JAAZLZ01. Next base: position 18,615 of record JAAYLV010000133.1, read on the forward strand.
AGTTTTTCTTGCCGTCGTCCACAGCTTTGCGAATGGCCCCCGATACGTCCCGGGCCTTCCCAAGGCCCACGCCAACATGGCCTTGGCCATCGCCAACGACGACGAGGGCGCTGAAACTGCGCTTGCGGCCGCCCTTCACCGTCTTGGCGACGGGATTGATGCTGACTACCTTCTCTTGCAGTTCTAGTTGATCAGGGTCGATTTTATGGGCCAAACTCGATTCCCTCCTTCTGCCCCGCGTCAAAACTTAAGTCCACCCGAACGAGCTCCATCGGCAAGGGCTGCCACCCGTCCATGGTAGATATTGCCGCCCCGGTCAAAGACTACTTGGTCGATTCCCTTGGCCAAGGCGCGCCGGGCAACTAATTCGCCAACAGCCTTCGCTTTTTCCTTGCCGCTGAGGCCTGCAACTTGCTCCCTCAATTCAGGATCGAGGGTGCTGGCGGAAACTAGGGTCTGGCCAGCTGTATCATCGATCACTTGCGCGTAAATATGTTGCAGGCTCCGGTACACTGCTAGACGGGGACGCTCCGGTGTTCCCTGTATTCGTTTGCGCACCCGCGCATGGCGCCTCGCCCGGGCACTTTGCCGGTCAAATCGTGCCATCAGGCCTCCCCCTCTCCTTATCCTGCCTTCCCAGCTTTGCCGGCCTTCCGCCGGATCTGTTCGTTCTCGTACCTGATTCCCTTGCCTAGGTAGGGTTCAGGTTTGCGGACCGCACGAATCTTGGCTGCGATCTCCCCCACCATTTCCTTGTCGATCCCCCGGACAGTGATCCGGGTGGGAGCTGGTACCTCGATCTCGATCCCCGCCGGCGGTTCGATCTCCACCGGATGGGAATAGCCTACGGTCAGCACTAGCTTCGTTCCCTGCTTCGCTGCCCTGTAACCCACGCCGCTGATCACCAGGTTCTTCTCATAGCCTTTGACTACGCCTTCGACCATGTTGGCAACCAGGGTCCGGGTCAGGCCATGGAGAGACTTGTGCCTTTTGTTATCGGAAGGACGGCTCACGATGATTTTCCCGTCGTCCATCTCAAGCTTCATCTCAGGATGCAGCTCCCGGGAAAGCTGGCCCTTGGGTCCTTTGACCGTGATGGTCCTGCCGGCCAGGTCCACCTCCACACCCGGTGGAATGACGACGGGCATTCTCCCTATCCGCGACAATCTCATTCACCCCTATCTCCACACGAGCTTATTACCAGACGTAGCAGAGGACTTCTCCGCCAATGCCCTTCTCCCGGGCCTCACGGTCAGTCATGACTCCCTGGGAGGTGGATATGATGGCAACTCCCAAGCCCCTCATCACTTTAGGGACTTCATCCTTCTTGGCATATACCCGCAGACCCGGCTTGCTTATCCTCTTCAGGCCCGTGATGGTCCGCTGCTTGTTCGGCCCATACTTGAGGAATATCCGAATGATGTTCTGGCTGCCTTCGGCAATTATTTTATAATCCCGGATGTATCCCTCTTCCTTCAGGATGCGAGCCACTTCCGTCTTCAACCGGGAAGCCGGGATATCCACCGTCTCATGATAGACAAAGCTGGCATTGCGGATCCTAGTCAGCATATCCGCTACAGGATCGGTCATACCCACGACAATACCCCCTCTCTCGCTCGGGCAACCAAGAGCTTACCAACTGGCCTTGGTTACCCCTGGGATCTGGCCCCGATGGGCTAGAGTCCGGAAGCATATCCGGCACAATTGAAAGCGCCGCATGTAGCCCCGGGGACGTCCGCAGACGCGGCAGCGATTTACTCGCCGGGTGCTGTACTTAGGCGGCCGCTGTGCCTTTAGTATTAAGGACTTCTTGGCCACACTATCCCTCCTTAATTGCGAAACGGCATGCCAAGGAGCCGCAGCAGCTCATAAGCCTCTTCGTCGGTCTTGGCGGTAGTGACGATGGTTATGTTCATCCCTCGTACCTTCTCAACCTTGTCGTAATCGATCTCGGGGAAGATCAGCTGCTCCCGGATTCCCAAGGAGTAGTTCCCCCTGCCGTCAAGTGAGCCGGCGGGCACCCCGCGGAAATCCCTAATCCGTGGCAGGGCCACATTCAGCAATTTGTCGAGGAAGGCCCATTTGCGCTCGCCCCGCAAGGTAGTCTTGCAGCCGATCAGCATTCCGGCCCGCAGCTTGAAGGCCGCGATGGACTTCCTGGCCCTGGTCACCATCGGCTTTTGCCCGGTGATGATCTTCAGGTCCTCCATGGCCGCATCCAATGCCCTGCTGTCGGCAACGGCATCGCCAACGCCCATGCTGACGACCACTTTTTCGATCTTGGGCACTTCCATGATGTTCTTGTATCCAAACCGCTCCATCAGAGCTGGCACTACTTCGTTCTTGTAACGTTCTTCCAAGCGCGACATGACATCCCCCTCCTTTCCCAGCTCCATCCGTCTTAGTCGATGGGTTTACCGCACTTCTTGCATACCCGCACGGCTTTGCCATCACCAGACCGGTCAACCCCAAATCGTCCAGCCTGGTTGCAGCTGGGACAGATGAGCATCACATTGGAACTGTCAATGGGCGCCGGCTGTTCGACAATCCCCGCTTCCACGTTCCGGGTCGCCCGCCGATGCTTCTTGACGATGTTAACGCCCTCAACGATCACCCGACCTTTGGCAGGCAAAACCCGCAGGACTTTCCCGGTCCTGCCCCGGTCTTCGCCGGCTATCACCCGGACCATATCGCCTCTCTTAACATGAATCTTCCGTACGGCCAAGCTCCTTGACCTCCCTTCGGGCACCTAGAGCACCTCGGGAGCCAGGGAGACGATCTTCATGAACTGTTTCTCCCTTAGTTCCCTGGCTACAGGGCCAAAAATCCGGGTGCCCCTGGGCTCTTTCGCGTCGGTAATGATAACTGCTGCATTCTCATCGAACTTAATGTAAGAGCCATCCGGCCGGGGAATTTCCTTGCTGGTGCGCACGACAACCGCTCTCACGATGTCGCCCTTCTTCACCATGCCGCCCGGCGCGGCTTCCTTCACCGTGCCCACGATGATATCCCCGACACGGGCATAGCGGCGCCTTGAGCCCCCCAGGACACGGATGCAAAGGATCTTCTTGGCTCCTGTATTATCAGCCACATTGAGCACTGTTTCCTGCTGAATCATCCTGGTCTTCCTCCCTTGCCGCCGGGTTATTCGGCGCGCTGGATGATGCTCGCCACCCGCCACCTCTTCTCTCTGCTCAAGGGACGGGTCTCCACAATCCGCACCCGGTCGCCTACCCGACAGACGTTGCCCTCATCATGGGCTTTCAGTCTGGCGGTGCGACGCATGGTCCGGCCGTACAGGGGGTGCCGGACAAGCCGCTCCACCTCGACCACCACTGTCTTATCCATCTTATCGCTGACCACAACGCCTTCCCTAGTCTTGCGCAGCCTTCGCCGCTCTTCCACCGAGCTTCCCTCCTCCCGCCTCGATTACGCCATGCGAATATTTAGTTCCCGCTCCCGCAGGACCGTCTTGATCCGGGCGATGCTCTTCCTTACTTCCCTTACCCGCATGGGGTTCTCGAGCTGGCCGAGGGCCGACTGGAAGCGGAGGTTAAACAGCTCCTCCTTCAGCTCCCCCAAGCGATGGTGGAGTTCTTCTGTCGTCAGGTCCCGTATTTCTCTAGCCTTCATGCGCTTCACCACCCGCCTGCGTCCGCTTGACGAACTTAGTCTTAACGGGCAGCTTATGGCTGGCCAGCCGCAGGGCTTCCCGGGCCAGCTCTTCGCTTACCCCAGCGATTTCAAACATAACCCGGCCCGGCTTGACTACCGCCACCCAGTACTCAGGGCTCCCCTTGCCGGCGCCCATCCTGGTCTCGGCAGGTTTGGCCGTCACCGGTTTGTCAGGGAAAATCTTTACCCATACCCTGCCGCCCCGCCTGATGTGTCGGGTCATGGCGACGCGAGCCGCTTCAATTTGGGTGTTGGTGATCCACCCGGGTTCGGTTGCCTGCAGCCCGAATTCGCCCAGGGTAATCTCCGAACCCCGCAGGGCCATTCCCTTGCGCCGACCCCGCTGCACCTTTCTATACTTGACCCTCTTGGGTACCAGCATGGTTATCTGCCCCCTTCTGCCGACTCTGAACTTTGGGATCTAGACGGCAGAACCTCTCCTTTGTAGATCCACACTTTCACGCCGATCTGCCCATAAGTGGTCGCTGCCTCAGCGAAGCCGTAGTCGATGTCAGCCCTCAGGGTATGCAGGGGAATCTTCCCCTCCGGATTCCACTCGGTGCGGGCGATTTCCGCTCCCCCAAGGCGACCGGCCACTGATATTTTAATCCCTTCTGCCCCGAGCCGCATGGCCCGCTGCTGGGCCTGGCGCATCGCCCGCCGGAAGGATACCCGTCGTTCCAACTGACTGGCGATGTTCTCCGCAACTAGCTGGGCATCAAGTTCAGGCACTTTGATCTCAACGATATTGACCTGAATCTGCTTGCCTGTTTTCTCTTCCAAGGCCTTGCGGACGGACTCGACTTCCGTTCCTCCCCGTCCGATGACCATCCCGGGCCTGGCGGTGTGGATCGTCACCCGGACCCGGTTGGCGGCCCGCTCTATCTCAATGCGGGATACGCCGGCGGCATTGAACCGCTCCTTGATGTATTTGCGAATCATCAAGTCCTCATGGAGAAGCTCGGCGAACTCCCTTTTGCCGGCATACCATTTGCTTTCCCAATCTTTAATAATGCCTATGCGAAGACCGATAGGGTGCACCTTTTGCCCCACTCATCACCCCTCCTTTTCCTTCAAGATGACGGTAATATGGCTAGTTCGCTTCCGAATTCGGCCCCATCCTCCGCGAGCTCTGGGCCGTAACCTTTTCATCGTCGGCCCCTGATCCACGAAGGCCGCGGCCACGTATAAATCATCCCGGTCCATCCCGTAATTGTGTTCCGCGTTGGCAGCCGCGGACTGGACCACCTTCTGAACGATGCCCCCTGCCCGTTTCGGCACAAAGGTCAGGATGCGGAGCGCCTCATCGAGGCTCTTGCCCCGGATGAGGTCAATTACCTGTCGGGCCTTGCGGGGCGCTATCCTTACAAAGCGGGCTTGTGCCCTGCTCTCCATCGCTTCCCCAACCTCCTTTCCCCGGACCGCCCCTTACTTCAGGGCGCTCGATCTTTCAGTATGGGCGCCGTGACCCCGGAACGTCCGGGTCGGGGCAAATTCCCCCAGCTTGTGGCCGACCATGTCTTCCGTCAAGTAGACGGGCACGTGTCTGCGACCGTCGTGGACGGCGATGGTATGGCCGACCATCTCGGGCAGTACCGTCGAGTCCCGCGACCAAGTGCGGATGACCTTCTTTTCGCCCTTCTCATTCAACGCCTTAATCTTCTCCAGCAGACTAGGATGAACGTAGGGTCCCTTTCGCGCTGACCTTCCCACCAGAATACCCCCTTTACCGCTTCCTCCTGCGCACAATCAAGTCATCGGACTTCTTGCCTTTCTTGCGGGTTCTGGCGCCTAGGGTCGGCTTGCCCCAAGGCGTAACAGGGGTTGGCCTGCCCACTGGTGAACGTCCTTCGCCGCCGCCGTGGGGGTGGTCCACCGGATTCATGGCAACGCCCCGAACCCGCGGCCGCCGATCCAACCAGCGGCTCCGACCCGCTTTGCCGATGGTGATGTTCTCGTGCTCCACATTGCCCACCTGACCTATCGTGGCCCGACAGTTCTGATGGACCATGCGGAATTCCCCCGAGGGAAGGCGCAACGTCACGTAGTCTCCCTCTTTGGCCATCAACTGGGCACCAGCCCCTGCCGAGCGGACCAACTGCCCGCCCTTGCCCGGCTGCATCTCCACGTTATGGACCGTCGTCCCCACGGGGATGTTTTTGAGGGGCAGGGCATTGCCCACCTTGATGTCGGCATCGGGCCCCGACTCCACCATCTGCCCAACCTCTAGTCCCAACGGAGCAATGATGTAGCGCTTCTCCCCGTCGAGATAGTGGAGGAGCGCGATCCGTGCGGACCGGTTGGGATCATATTCAATGGCCGCTACCTTTGCCGGCACATTGTCCTTATCCCGCTTAAAGTCGATCAACCTGTATCTTCGCTTGTGTCCACCACCCCGGTACCTGGCGGTGATCCGACCCTGGGCATTGCGACCGCCCTTGTTGGTCAAGGGCGCCAGCAAGCTCTTTTCCGGCTTTTTCTTCGTTAGGCCGGAAAAGTCGGACCCGGTCATACTCCGCCGTCCCGGCGAGGTGGGTTTGTATGTCTTAACCGCCACAATCTTTCCCTCCCTCAGCTCCCCTGAAGGACTTAGATGCCTTCGAAGAGCTCAATCGTCTCTCCCGGCTGCAGAGTGACGATGGCCTTTTTCCAATCAGGCGTGCGTCCCACATGCCTACCCATCCGCTTCATCTTTCCCCTGACGCGCATGGTGTTGACGCTTTTCACTTTGACATTGAAAATCTCTTCGACCGCATCCTTGATCTGGGTCTTGTTGGCCTTGAGAGGAACGCGAAAGACATATCTCCCCTCCTGCAAGTAGGCCATGCTCTTCTCCGTGACGATCGGTCGGATGATAATATCCCGCGGGTCCACTATGCCAGCACCTCCTCCACCTTGGCCACGGCATCCTGGGTCAAAAGCAGCCGCCGGTAGGACAGGACCTCAAGGGCATTCAGCTCATTGGCCGGCAGCACCTTTACTTTGGCGATGTTCCTGGCGGACAGGCGCACATTATCATCGGGCCCGGCGGTAACCAGCAAGGTGGAGCCGCTGGCATTCAGATTCTGAAGGATGCCGTACATCGTCTTGGTCTTGGGCTCGGCAAGCTTCAACTCGTCGACCACGATCAGGTTCCCCGTATTGACCTTCGCGGACAGGGCCGACCTTAGAGCCTGCCGCCTTGCCTTCTTAGGCATAGAATACTTGTAGCTGCGGGGCTGGGGCCCAAAAACCGTTCCACCCCCCACCCAAATGGGAGAGCGAATGGAGCCGTGCCGAGCTCGGCCCGTTCCCTTTTGCCTCCAGGGCTTCCGCCCGCCCCCGGCAACTAGGCCGCGGGTCTTCGTGGCGGCCGTGCCCCGCCGCTTCCGCGCCTGGTACATGACTACCGCCTGGTGGAGCAGGTCTTCGTTGACCTCGGCACCGAAAATCGCATCGTCCAGATCGATTTCCCCTACCTGCTCGCCAGCTATGTTGTATACGCTAACTTTAGGCACCCACGCCGCCTCCTTTCCTGCTAGGCCCTCAGGCCCCTTTCTTCTTCCTTCGCTTAACGCTCTCGCGCACGAGGACTACCCCGCCCTTCGGTCCCGGAACGGAACCCCGCACCAAGAGCAGATTCCTTTCGGGATCCACCCGCACTATCTGCAGACCCTGGATGGTCACCTGCTCGCCGCCCATGCGGCCAGGGAGCTTGCGCCCTTTGAAAACCCGGGCCGCTCCCGTATCCCCCAGGGAGCCTACCCGCCGGTGGTACATGGACCCGTGGCTCATGGGGCCCCTGCCGAAATTCCAGCGTTTGACGACCCCGGCAAAGCCTTTTCCTTTGGAGATGCCCGTCACATCAACGTAATCCCCTGATTCGAAGATGTCCACGGTGATCTCTTGGCCCACATTCACCCCATCGAGCTCCGCGGCATCCTCAGCCCGCAGCTCCCGGAGAACGCGGCAAGGCTTCAGCCCTGCCTTGGCGAAATGGCCCTGGAGCGGTTTCGTCGTCCTTCTCTCGGGCTTTTCCTCAAACCCGATTTGAATGGCGTTGTAGCCATCGCTCGCTTCCGTTTTCACTTGTACCACGGGACAAGGGCCGGCTTCAATCACCGTCACCGGCAGCAAGACCCCCGTCTCCGTGAAGATTTGGGTCATGCCCAACTTCCTTCCAAGTATACCCTTGGGCATCTGCATACCTCCTCGGCTCACCCGTCTGGCTTACTTCAGGCAGAGCCCTTCCCTACCCTTACAGTCTGATTTCAATATCAACGCCGGCGGGTAAGTCCAAACGCATCAGGGCATCCACCGTTTTGGGTGTGGGATCCATGATGTCGATCAAGCGCTTATGAGTACGCATCTCAAACTGCTCCCGGGAGTCTTTGTGGATATGCACCGACCGGAGCACCGTGAAGACGTTCTTTTCCGTCGGGAGTGGGATAGGTCCTGCCACCCTAGCTCCCGTGCGCCGGGCAGTCTCCACAATCTTTTCCGCGGAAGAGTCTAAGGCTCGGTAATCGAAAGCCTTCAAGCGGATGCGGATTTTTTGATTCCCTGCCACTTCTTTTCCTCCTTATCGCCCGATTATTGGCCCTTTAGGCCCGGACATGCTCCATGAGAATTCCCCGGCTTTGCCGGCAACCTCCCACTTCATCGCCCAGCGGAGGGCGGCCGCTTCCGCCCTCCCTTTTTAAGCCAGGATCTTGGTGACAACGCCGGCTCCGACGGTCCG
>JAAYLV010000134.1 GCA_012521755.1 Bacillota bacterium
ACAGTTCTGTATGGAGCCTTAGAAGGGCTCTCAGGGACATAAGCACGACCGTCACCATCTAGTTATGCCGGCAAGGGCAGAGGGGTCCTCTGGTCACTCCTATCCTACAGTATCTTGACGCGAACATTACCTGGAGATGATGTACCGCTTGGAGATGGAGAAAGGTTATATTAAAGTGGTGGACCTGGCCCACTGCCTCAAGGTCAAGCCGTCGTCGGTCACCAGGATGATCAAGAAGCTCGATGAAGCCGGATTCTTGACCTATGAGAAGTACCGCAACATCGCGTTGAATGAAGCGGGCCGGCGGGTGGGGCGCTTTCTCGTCTGGCGGGATCAAGTTCTGAAGGAGTTCCTGAGCATTTTGAATTCCCCCGTCGGGGTCGATGAACAAGTGGAGGGGATCGAGCATTACATCACCCCGCCCACCATGAGCCTCATCAGGAGCCTCCTAGCTTATTTTCGAGACGGCCCCCAGCGTTTGCAGGAGCTGCGGGAAATCCAAAGCCGCCCGAGCTACCCTGACGGTGAGAGCCTCGAGGGCCTCCGCTGCTGGCTCTTCCGCCATCAGGCAGATGATTAGGCATCCTTTGGCCTTGGCCCGCGGGTGTAGTATAATAACGGAGGAGAATTAGATGAGAGAGGGAGCAATTCGTTGGATCAAGAGCGCATCCGGAACTTCTGCATCATCGCCCATATTGACCACGGCAAGTCCACCTTGGCTGACCGTCTTTTGCAGCAGACACACACGGTGAGCGAGCGGGAGATGGTGGACCAGATCCTCGACCAAATGGACCTGGAGCGGGAGCGGGGGATAACTATCAAGCTGCAGGCCGTGCGCTTGGAATATGCGGCCAAGGACGGCAAGACCTACACCCTGAACTTGATCGACACCCCCGGCCATGTGGACTTCTCCTACGAAGTCTCCCGGAGCCTGGCGGCTTGTGAAGGGGCACTGTTGGTCATCGACGCCTCCCAGGGCATTGAAGCCCAGACCTTGGCCAATTTGTACATGGCCTTGGACAATGACCTGGAGATTATCCCCGTCATCAACAAGATCGATTTGCCCAATGCCGAAGTTGAGCGGGTTCTGGGTGAACTGGAGGATACCATCGGCTTTACCCGCGACCAGGTTATTCTCGCCAGCGCCAAGACGGGCCAAGGAGTTGAGGAGATCCTGGAGGCGGTGGTCGAACGGATTCCCCCTCCCCGGGGCAATCTGGAGGAGCCCCTCAAAGCCTTGATCTTTGACTCCCATTACGATGTTTATCGGGGGGCCGTCGCCTACATCAGGGTGGTGGACGGCGTGGTCAAGGTGGGGGATGGGATCACCATGATGTCATCGGGGCGGGAGTTTGAGGTGACCCAGCTTGGAGTCTTCCGTCCCCACATGGTCAGCGTCGAAGAGCTCGGGGCGGGCGAAGTGGGCTGTTTGCTGGCGAGCCTCAAGGATGTCAAGGACACCCGGGTGGGGGATACCATCACCCATACCCGGCGGCCGGCAGCCGAGCCCCTGCCGGGCTACCGGGCGGCGCGGCCCATGGTTTACGCGGGCCTCTATCCGGTGAACAACGAAGACTTCGAAGCTCTGCGGACAGCTTTGGAAAAGCTCCAGCTCAATGATGCGGCCCTGTCCTTCGAGCCGGAGACTTCCGCCGCCCTCGGCTTTGGTTTTCGCTGCGGCTTCCTCGGGCTGCTCCATATGGAAATCGTTCAGGAAAGGCTGGAGCGTCAGTTCGATCTGAACCTAATTACAACGGCCCCGAACGTTGTCTACCGGGTGACCACGACGGATGGGGAGACTCTAGTCGTGGACAACCCCGCCGCCTTTCCATCCCAAGGCTCCATCACCGCCATTGAGGAGCCCTATGTGGACGCCACCATCATCGTCCCCAGCGACTTTGCCGGCCCGGTGATGGAGCTTTGCCAGGATCGACGGGGGACGTTCCAGACGATGGAGTATATTACTCCCGAAAGGATGGTCATCAGGTATTCCCTGCCCCTATCGGAGATCCTGCTTGATTTCTTTGACCGCCTCAAGTCCCGCACCCGGGGCTATGCTTCATTGGATTATGAGTTTCGGGGCTACCAGGAATCGGACCTGGTTAAACTGGACGTGCTCCTCAACGGCAAGCCGGTGGATGCCCTCTCCTGCATCGTTCACCGCAGCCGGGCCCAGAAGCGGGGGCGGCAGCTTGCGGAGAAGTTGAAAGAGGTCATTCCCCGCCAGCTCTTCGAGGTCCCTATCCAGGCGGCCATCGGCGGCAAGATTATCGCCCGGGAAACGGTGCGGGCCCTGCGCAAGGATGTGCTGGCCAAGTGTTACGGAGGAGACGTGACCCGGAAGCGAAAGCTCCTGGAGAAACAGCGGGAAGGCAAACGGCGGATGAAGCAATTTGGCGATGTGGAGGTGCCCCAGGAGGCCTTCATGGCTATTCTGCAAGTCGATGACTGAGGACCATTGGGGGCTCTACGTGCACATTCCCTTCTGTCTGCGCAAGTGCCCCTATTGCGACTTCAATTCCTATCCCCGCAGCCGGTGGTCCCGGGAAGACCGCCGCCGCTACGTAGGGGCCGTCGCCCGGGAACTGGGAGGAATTGGCGTCTCCTGCGCCCCGGTCAGCCTCTATTTTGGCGGGGGCACCCCAACGACCCTTCCTCCACAGGATCTGGCTTGGCTCCTCGGCCTGGCCAAAGATAAGTGGAACTTGGGGGAGGAGGTCGAAATCAGCATCGAAGCCAATCCCGACACCGTTGACGGAGAAGTCCTGCAAGAGCTAAGGAACGCTGGGTTCAATCGGTTGAGCTTGGGCGTTCAGTCCCTGCGGGATCGGGATCTGGCCATCCTCGGCCGCTCCTATGATGTCCAGACCGTGCACCGGGCCCTCCAGGATGCCCGCCTGGCGGGCTTCACCAACATCGGAGTCGATCTCATCTATGGCATTCCCGGCCAAAGCCCGCAGGACTGGCGAGAGACTTTGGAGGGGGCCTTAGAGCTGGAAGTCGAGCATATCTCCTGTTACTCGCTGCAAGTTGAAGATCACACCCCCATGGCCGCCGCCATCATGAGAGGGGAGCTGGCCTTGCCGCCGGAGGATGATTGGCTGGAGATGTTCCAGATGACAGTGGAGATCCTCGGCAAGGGCGGCTATGAGCACTACGAGATAGCTAATTTTGCCAGGCCCGGCCGGCAGTGCCGCCACAACCTCCTCTACTGGAAAAACAGATGGTACCTGGGAGTCGGGGCGGGGGCCCATTCCCATTGGGAGAGGAGACGGTGGGCCAACGTCAAAGACCCCGGCACCTACGCGGACCTTGTTGCCGCGGGGATGCCGGCGGTGGAGGATGAGCGCTCCTTGACGGAAGGAGAGGAGATGGATGAGACGGCCTTCCTGGGACTGCGCCTGCTTGGGGGGGTGGACCTGGGGGAGTATCGGCGGCGGTTTGGCCGGGACTTGGGGGCGGTCTACGCGGACCCCATCGCCCAACTGACGGCCCGGGGTCTTTTGGAACAGGCCGATGGGCAACTGCGGCTTACCACCCGGGGATTGCCCGTCGCAAACGTGGTTTTTGCCCAGTTCATCAGGGATTGAGGGGCGGCCATCCCCTTGACAAACCAAGGGTCAGGTGATATCTTGAATGTAGATTCGATTAGCACTCCGCATGTGTGAGTGCTAAATGAGGTGAGCGGCACATGCAAGAGCGCAAGAGAAAGATTTTACGGGCCGTCACCGATGATTACATCCAGACCGCGGAACCTGTCGGGTCCCGTACTATAGCCCGCAAATATAACCTAGGGGTAAGCCCGGCCACCATTCGCAACGAGATGGCCGATTTGGAAGAGGGCGGCTATTTGCGCCAACCCCACACTTCCGCTGGAAGGATTCCGTCTGACAAGGGTTATCGCTATTATGTCGACTCCTTGATGGATGTGCCTGAGGTTTCCCCGGAAGAGAAGGAGCAGATCCGACGGGAGGTCTATCAACCCCAACGGGAGTTGGGCGATGTCGTCCAGCGAGCCATCCGCCTATTGGCGATGCTGACCAACTATACCTCCCTCGCTGTCATGCCGGGCGTCCACCAGGGAGCCGTGCGGCACATTCAGATCCTGCCTATGGATGAAACCCATGTCCTTGTTCTCCTGGTGACGGAGCCAGGCTTTGTCCAGCACTGCATCGTGGAGGTGAGCAATCCCCTTACTCCCTCCAAGACCGAGCATTTATCGGCCGTCCTGAATGACCACCTAAAGGGTCGGGCTTTGGGCGATCTCGATCGACTCCTCTTGTCCCAGCTTGGCGAAGACCTGAACGATGTGCGTCTGTTTGAGCAGGCGGTGGAGCTTTTGCACAGGGCCCTGCGGGAACAGACGGACGAGACGGTCTATCTTGACGGGGCCGTACGTATTCTGAACCAGCCGGAATTTCGAGATGTGGAACGGGCCAAACTGCTGATGGAGGCCCTCGAGGAGCGGAGCCGGATCCTGTCAATGCTCAGTGAGGTGGCCGATGATCAGGAGGTGGCCATCACCATTGGAGAGGAGAACGTCTATGCGGAGATGAGGGACTGCAGCGTGGTCACCGCAACATACGGCATTGGCGGCCAGACGATCGGTCTGGTAGGAGTCTTGGGGCCCACCAGGATGGAGTATGCGCGGGCCGTCTCGGTGGTGGAGTTCGTGGCCGACAATTTGAGTGAAATGTTGACCAAGATGTCCCGCCGATGGTCCCGAAGTCGCTAGACAGTCGAAAGTGTTGCACCAATTCCCGGGGGGAAGATCCGATCTCCAAGGGAATTTTGTGTGTATGTGAGGGAGTGGAGGTAGCGCAGTGGCAAATGAAGAGATGCAGAAAGATCCGGATGTGAAGGTCGATGAGACGGAGGATACGCAAGAGTCCCTTATCCAGGAGGTAGAGACGCTCAGAGCGAAAGTGGCCGAGCTGACCGATGCCTATCTGCGGCTGCGGGCCGACTTCGACAATTATCGGCGGCGGACCCGGCAAGAGATGGAGACCATCGGGGATGAGGCCAACGCCAAGCTGATCGAAAAGCTGCTGCCGGTCCTCGACGATCTCGACAGGGCTCTCCTTGCCGGCGCCGACAGCCCCGATCGGGGGCTCTACAGCGGCGTTGAGCTAGTCCAACGGAAGCTCACCGATATTCTCTGCCAAGAGGGCCTACAACCTGTACCCGGGGTAGGTTCTCCTTTTGATCCTAATGTCCATGAAGCTATTGCTTGCGAGAATGCCGATGCAGAGGGAGTTGACGTTGTCGTTGACGAACTGCGTCGAGGCTATTTGTTCAAAGATCGCCTGGTAAGGTCGAGCATGGTCAAGACTGCCAAGAGGCCTGTGGAAGAGCTCCAGGCTGACGAAGGAGATGATGACTAATGAGCAAGGTGATCGGCATCGATCTGGGGACGACCAACTCCGTCGTCGCGGTTGTTGAAGGCGGCGAACCGGTGGTCATTCCCAGTGCGGAAGGAGACCGTACCATCCCATCGGTGGTGGCCTTCTCGAAGACGGGAGAGCTCATGGTGGGCCAGGTGGCCAAGCGCCAGGCCGTCACCAATCCCGACGGCACTGTCCTGTCCATCAAGCGGAGGATGGGGACAGACTACCGTGTAACCATCGGTGGCAAAGAATATACTCCGCAGCAGATTTCCGCCTTGATCCTGGGGAAGCTCCGGGATCAAGCCGAAGCTTATCTAGGCGAGAAGGTGACCAAAGCGGTAATTACCGTCCCCGCCTACTTCACCGACGCCCAAAGGCAGGCGACGAAAGATGCGGGAACCATCGCGGGCTTGGAGGTCCTCAGGATCATAAACGAGCCCACCGCGGCCGCGTTGGCCTATGGCCTCGATAAGAAGTCGGACCAAACCATCCTGGTCTTCGACCTGGGGGGCGGCACTTTTGACGTATCGATCCTAGAAGTTGGCGAGGGCGTTTTCGAAGTCAAGGCCACCAGCGGCAACAACCGCTTGGGAGGAGACGACTTCGACCGGCGGCTGATGGAGTATGTGGCGGCGGAATTCAAGAAGGAGCACGGGATCGATTTGCTCCAGGACCGCATGGCCACCCAGCGGTTGAAAGAAGCCGCGGAAAAGGCCAAGATTGAGCTTTCGGGGCTGCAGGCCACCAACATCAATCTCCCCTTTATCAGCGCCGGCCCCAGTGGACCGCTCCATCTCGACATGCTGATTACCAGGGCCAAGTTCAACGAGTTGACCAAGGACCTGGTTGAGGCCACCATGGGACCGACCCACAGGGCCTTGGCCGATGCGGGACTTGAGCCGAAGGATATCGACGAGATCATTTTAGTTGGCGGATCCACCAGGATTCCCGCGGTCCAGGAGGCTATTCGCAGCATCCTTGGGAAGGAGCCCAACAAGGGGATCAACCCCGACGAGTGTGTGGCCATCGGCGCCGCCATCCAGGCAGGGGTGCTGGCCGGCGAGGTCAAGGACATCGTCCTCGTGGACGTCATTCCCTTGTCGCTGGGGATTGAGACTCTAGGCGGCGTGATGACAACCTTGATCGAACGCAACACCGCCATCCCAACGAGCAAGAAGCGGATCTTCACCACTGCCGCCGATGGGCAGACGGCCGTCGACATCCATGTCCTCCAAGGGGAGCGGGCGATGGCCGCGGACAACGTAACCTTGGGCCGCTTCCAGCTGACGGGCATCCCGCCGGCACCGCGGGGAGTGCCCCAGATCGAAGTCAGCTTTGATGTGGACCGAAACGGCATCGTCAATGTGTCGGCTAAGGATTTGGGCACGGGCAAAGAGCAAAAGATCACCATCACCTCCCGGGTAGGTTTAACGGAGGAAGAAATCGACCGGATGGTGAAAGAGGCCGAGTCCTTCCGGCAACAGGACAAGGAGCGCAAGGAAGAGGTTGAGCTGCGCAATCAGGCCGACACCTTGCTTTATTCGGTGGAGAAGACGGTGAAGGACTTGGGCGACAAGGTCTCCGCCGATGAGAAAAAGAGGATCGACGAAGCTCGGCAGGCACTGCAAGATGCCCTCGCCAACGGGACCAAGGAGCAGATCAAGGACAAGATGGAGGCCCTCAGCAAGGTCCTCTACGACATGTCCAGCAGGATCTACCAACAGCAGGGGACGGCTCAGACTACCCAGTCGGCCGATGATGGAGAGAAGGTTGTCGATGCCGAATACACCCAGGTTGATGACGAGGAGAACTAGCTTCCGCAGCGTCGGGGGAGGGGGTGAGTAGGTGGCGAAAAGGGATTATTACGAAGTGCTGGGTGTGGAGCGGGGAGCGACGGAGGAGGAGATAAAGAAGGCCTATCGACGGTTGGCCCGTAAGTACCACCCAGATGTCAACAAAAGTCCCGAGGCCGAAGAGAAGTTCAAAGAAATCAACGAGGCTTACCGGGTGCTGTCCGACCCTGAACTGCGCCGACGCTACGATAAGTTCGGCCATGCCGACTTCGAAGGAGTCAACGGCGGGGCGGGTGGTTTCGGCGGCTTTGATTTCGGGGATTTCGGCGGCTTTGACGATCTATTCGACATGTTCTTCGGCGGCGCCACCGGGATGAGCAGGCGGCGGGGACCCCAACGGGGAGCCGACTTGCGCTACGACCTGCACCTCGACTTCAATGAAGCTGTCTTTGGGGTGGAGAAAGAACTAGATATCACCCGGATGGAGGTCTGCTCCCACTGCGGTGGCGATGGCGCCGAACCGGGAAGCTCGCTGACGACTTGTCCCGACTGCCAAGGGACAGGGCAGGTTCGCACCGTACGGCGGACGCCCTTCGGTCAGTTTGTGAACGCTCGGACCTGTCCCCGCTGCCGGGGAGCAGGCCGCTGGCCGGAAAAGACTTGTCGGGAATGCGGCGGTGAAGGCCGGGTCACCCGGCGCCGCCGCATTAAGGTCAAGATCCCGGCCGGCGTCGATGAAGGGCAGCGGGTGCGGCTGGCGGGGGAAGGGGAGGGCGGGGTCAATGGCGGCCCCCCCGGGGACTTATACATTTACATCACCGTCAAGCCCCACGAGCTTTTTCAGCGGCGGGGGAACGACGTTTATTGTGAAGTGCCGATCAGCTTTGTGCAGGCAGCTCTAGGGGCCGAAATCCTGGTGCCGACCCTCGACGGGCAAACGAAGCTGCGGATCCCTGAGGGGACCCAAACCGGCACCTCCTTCCGCCTGCGGGGCCTGGGGGTGCCCCATCGGTTTGGCCGGGGGGATCAGCATGTGAGAGTCAAGGTGGTCACCCCCATTAAGCTTACCCCCCGGCAAAGGCAGCTCCTGGAGGAGTTTGCCCAAGTAGATGCTAACGCTGACCCGCGAGGGGAAAAGGAAAAGGGTTTTTTCGAGAAGGTCAGGGACGCCTTTGAAAGCCGCGGACGCAGCGCCCAGTAGGGAGTGGATCTGGTGGAATGGTTGAAGGTGGAAATAAGGGCGGAAAAGGGGGCTGCCGAAGCTGCGGCGGCCATCTTGCTTGAGGCAGGGTGCCAGGGCGCAGTCTTCCAGTCCGAAGGAGACGTAGAGCTCATCGCGGGCTACCTGCCCTGCGAGGAGCAGGTGATGGACAAAGTCGCCCGCATCGAAGCCGATGCCGCCCTTTTCCCCAACTGGGGCCTGGGGCCGGCTGAGGTGCGAACCTTGGTGGTGAGGGAGGAGGATTGGGCCGAATCCTGGAAGAAATTCTACAGGCCTTTACCTATCGGCGAGCGGCTCATCATCTGCCCCTCCTGGGAAAAGTGCCCTCCCGGGAGGGTGCCTGTTTACTTAGATCCGGGGATGGCCTTCGGCACCGGCCACCACCCGACAACGGCCACGTGCCTGGAAGAGGTGGAAAAACTCCTCCTTCCGGGCATGATCGTTTATGATGTGGGCTGCGGCTCAGGCATTCTAGCCATTGCTGCCGCCAGGCTGGGCGCGGGAGGGGTCTTGGCGGTCGATGTGGATCCGCTGGCCGTTCGCATCTGCCGGGAAAACGTCCGGCTCAACGGCCTGGAAGGGGTCATCGACGTTCGCCAAGGCTCCCTGGAAGTCTTGCCGAAGGGCGCGAATTTGATGTTGATGAACATCATCGCCCCTGTGATCATCGCCTTGGCCCCCCGGGCCGCGGAGCTCCTCTACCCTGGCGGCTGCCTGGTAGCTGCCGGCATCACCGAGGCCAAGGGGGAAGAGACAAAAGGGGCCCTGCGGAAGGCGGGCCTATCGATCACTGGAGAAAGGGTTCAAGGTGAGTGGGTGACCATCACCGCGAGGAAATAGTATGCACCGGTTTTTCGTTGACCCTGATGCATGGTCGGCTGACGGCTGCGTTCTCAAGGGCGAGGAGGCCCATCATTTGGTTAACGTCCTCCGCCTGCGGCCGGGAGCGAAGATACTGCTTTTTGATGGGCGAGGAGGCCAATGGGAAGGCGAGGTCAAGTCCATTGGCCGGGGGGCGGTTTACGTCGCCTTGACGGGGGAGCGGAATTATGTACCCATGCCCCTCGCAGTCAATCTCCTGCAGGGCCTGCCCAAAGGTCAAAAGCTCGACCTCATCATCCAAAAGGCGGCGGAGCTCGGGGCAGCCCAGGTGGTCGTCGTAGCCTGTGAACGATCAGTTGTGCAGCTCGATGGGGAAAAGGCCAAAGGACGCCTTGCCCGTTGGGAGCGAATCGCCAAAGAGGCTTCCAAGCAGTGCGGCCGCCCTGTTCCTTTGGCGGTCAAAGGCGTCTGGTCTTTGTCCCAGGCCTTGGCCATGGTGGGGTCTGGGGGGTTGAGCCTGGTGCCCTGGGAGGAAGAGGGTGTCCGGGGTCTCCATGAAGCCTTGTCCGATCAGCCGGCGCCTCCCCGGGTGGTGAACATTCTCATCGGCCCCGAGGGAGGGTTGACGCCGGGGGAAATTGCCCAGGCTAGGGAGGCCGGCTTTCTCTCCGTCAGTCTGGGCCCCCGCATCCTAAGGACGGAAACGGCGGGGATCGCGGCCATCAGTATGGTCCTTTATCAGTGGGGAGATTTGGGACGGGCTCCCGGAAAGGAACGAGGCGATGGGTAAGAGGGTTGCATTGGAAACCTTAGGCTGCAAAGTCAATCAATATGAGACGGAAGCTGTGGGGGAGCTGTTCCGTCGCCGGGGCTACCGCCTGGTTGAACCTTGGGAGGCGGCGGACATTTACGTGCTCAATACCTGCACCGTCACCTCCGCCAGCGACCGCAAGTGCCGCCAGGCCATCCGCCGCTATCGGCGCCTTAATCCCGAGGCCCTCATTGTGGTCATGGGCTGCTATACCCAGCATGCCCCAGATGAGATCGCCGCGCTTCCGGGAGTGGCGGTGGTGGTCGGGGTGGATCAGCGGGGCCAGGTCGTTGACCTGGTGGAAAAGGCCATGGCCGGGGGCGAATGCGCCCAGCTGGTGTCCCCAGCGGAGTCTATTCAGGAATTCGAAGAGCTGCCCATCGAAACCTTCCGGGGTCGGACGCGGGCTTTCATCAAGGTCCAGGATGGCTGCAATGAGCACTGTACCTATTGCAAAGTCCGGCTGGTACGGGGACCTAGCCGCAGCCGCGATCCATTGGCGGTCAAGGCGGAAGTGGCAAGACTTGCCCAGGCCGGATTCAAGGAGATCGTGCTGACGGGGGTGCACCTTGGGGGCTACGGCCAGGACCTGCCGGGGGAGTGGGATCTGGCCCGCCTGATCCACCACATTCGGGACGTGGACGGGGTGCGTCGGATCAGGATCAGCTCGGTGGATCCCCACGAGGTGACGCCTGAGCTCCTGGCGACCCTGGAGCTCGGCAACGTCTGCCGGCATCTGCACATCCCCCTGCAAAGCGGCAGCGATAAGATCTTGCGCCTCATGGGAAGAAAGTACACCGCGGGGCAGTATGCGGAAATTGTCGCCCGCGCGCGGGCGAAGGTCCCGGGTCTGGCCATCAGCACCGATATCATCGTCGGCTTCCCTGGAGAGGAAGAGGAAGATTTCCTCGCCACCTTGACCTTCGTCCGGCAAATGGAGTTCAGCCGTCTCCACGTCTTTGCCTATTCCCCCCGGCCAAACACCCCGGCGGCCCGGCTGCAAGACCTTCCTAAGAAGGTCAAAGAAGAGCGCAGCCAAAGGATGATCCAGCTCGGCGATGAGCTGCAGCTTGCTTTTCACCAACAGCTCGTCGGCCGCGTCGAGGAGGTCTTGTTAGAGGCCCCCACCAAAGAGCCGGGCCTCTTAGAAGGATTGACGGACAACTACGTGCGGGTGGTGACGGCCGGGCCCGACCATCTTGCCGGCAGCCTGGCCCCCGTCCGGATCCTGGCTGCTCACCGGGATCATGTGGATGGTGAACTGTTTCCGGTGAAGCAGGATCTAAGGAGATGATGTAGAATAGGAGTGTACGTGGAGCGTTCTCGGAAGGATGCCTGGAGGGGGGTGTGTCAGTGACAGATTGCCTGTTTTGCAAAATAGCCAACAAGGAATTGGCAGCAGATATCGTTTTCGAAGATGGGACCACCCTTGCCTTTCGGGACATTAATCCCCAGGCTCCGGTGCATTTGCTGATCATTCCCAAAAAGCACATTCCGAGTCTTTCTCATCTTTCCCCCGAAGACAGGGAATTGGTGGGGCATATCCATCTCGTGGCCAAAGATCTGGCCGCCAAAGAGGGGATTGCCGAAGATGGCTACCGCTTGGTCGTAAACTGTAATTCCGCAGCAGGGCAAACAGTGTTTCACCTGCATTTCCACCTACTAGGGGGGCGGAACTTAACCTGGCCTCCCGGCTGATTAACCCATCGGGGGCCAATGTTTTTGCAGCGGGGGGAGGGAGAAGGGTTGTCGGAAGTCAGGGTTGGAAAAAACGAGAGCCTCGACAGGGCCTTGCGTCGTTTTAAGCGCTCCTGCCAGCGAGCTGGCGTTCTGCGGGAAGTCCGCAAACGGGAGCACTACGAGAAGCCGAGCGTCAGGCGGAAAAAGAAATCCGAAGCGGCCAGGAAGCGCCGCTATCGCTAGTGTCAGCAAGCCCGGCATCGCAGAATGCCGGGCTCCTTATTCCGTGCACGGGTCGGCGGAGATTGCCGGCCCTTTCTTTAACTCATAGAAAGGGTCCGCTGAGGCGATGATCTCTATTGGGCAAAGGACTTGACCGACGGGTCAGCGAAAGTATAATCAAGGGGGTGTTTGGGCTTTGCGTCGATGGCGGAAGGTGCTTCTAGGTCTTTGCCTGCTCCTGTTGCTCACCGGGAGCGCCCTGGCTGTTGGGGCTGTGGTCTACGTCATACCTATCCAGGGGACCATTGAACCGGGCCTAGTTGAATTCGTGAAGCGGGCCCTCCATGAAGCCAGGACCGATGAAGTTGAGGCTATACTCCTCGAGATCGACACCTTTGGCGGACGAGTCGATGCGGCCACAGAACTAGTTGATCTTATCCTCGAAATGCCCATGCCCGTCATCGCCTATGTACGGGGGCGGGCCTGGTCGGCCGGGGCCTTAATCGGCCTGGCCGCAGACTTCTTGGTGATGGCCCCGGGCTCTTCCATCGGGGCGGCCGAGCCTCGTCCGGCGGAGGAAAAAGTAGTCTCGGCTCTGCGGGCCGAATTCGAGAGCCTGGCCGAAAGAAGCGGTCGCGATCCCCAAATAGCGGCGGCTATGGTGGACAAGGACGTGGTCGTTGCCGGACTGGTGGAAAAGGACAAGATCCTCACCTTGTCGGCCAATGAGGCGGAAAGACGAGGATTTGCCGATTTCATCGCGGCCGGGCGGCACCAGGTGCTCCTGAAATATGGGTTTGATGATGCCCGGATCATCGAACCCAGCCCCAACTGGGCCGAAAAACTGGCCCGCTTCCTGACCGATCCCACCGTCAGCTCCCTCCTCCTTTCCTTGGGATTCTTAGGCCTCATCGCGGAAATTACTACACCTGGATGGGGAGTGCCGGGAACCGCGGGGCTGATTGCCCTTGGCCTGTTTTTCGGGGGAAGAATGGTGGCGGGTTTGGCAGGCATCGAGTCGGCAATCATTTTCCTTATTGGCGTCGTCCTGTTGGCCTTGGAAGTTCTCGTCATTCCAGGCTTTGGACTCGCGGGCATAGCCGGGCTGCTAGCCATCTTCTACAGCATCTTGATCAGTTTTCCCTCGCCCGTCGTCGCCCTCAGGGTGATCGTCACCGCCTCCTTCATCACCCTCGTCTTGGGCGTTGTGCTGATCCGCCGCATCGGCAGGTCAGGGCTGTGGCGAAGGGTTGTCTTGGAAACAAGCGAAACCAAGGAAGAGGGCTATGTGGCGCCCGTCGCCCGGACAGAGCTCCTTGGGAAGAAGGGCGTCAGCCTGACTGCCCTGCGGCCCGCGGGGGTCATCGAAGTGGAGGGGGAAAGGTTCGATGCTTTGTCGGAGGGGATGTACGTTCCGGCCGAAGCGCCGATCATCGTGACCAAAGTGGAAGGGAGCAAGATAATCGTAGCCAAGCTCAGTGACTAGGGGAGGGAAAGGAATGGAACTATTAGTGTTGTTTGCGCCCATTGTACTGCTCGTTTTGCTTGTGACGCTGTTTTTCAACTTTATCCCCGTGGGCCTTTGGATTTCGGCCCAGGCGGCGGGGGTCAAAGTGGGGATCATGAGTCTGGTCGGCATGCGGCTGCGCCGAGTCCCCCCGGCCAAAATCATCTTTCCGCAAATCAAAGCTGTCAAGGCCGGTCTTGATGTGACCACCGACAAGCTAGAAGCCCATTATCTAGCTGGGGGCAACGTGGACCGGGTGATTGACGCCCTGATCGCCGCCCATCGGGCGGAAATCTCCTTGAGCTTCGAGCGGGCGGCGGCCATTGATCTGGCGGGGCGCAATGTCTTGGAAGCGGTGCAAATGAGCGTCAACCCCAGGGTGATCGAAACGCCCGTCATATCGGCGGTGGCCAAGGATGGGATTGAACTTAGCACGAAGGCGAGGGTCACCGTCAGGGCCAACATCGGTCGGTTAGTCGGCGGCGCCGGCGAACCAACGGTGATCGCGCGGGTGGGGGAAGGGATCGTCACCACTGTCGGTTCAGCGGAATCCCACAAAGAGGTCTTGGAGAACCCGGACCGGATTTCCGCGACCGTCCTCGCGAAGGGCTTAGATGCCGGCACGGCCTTTGAAATCCTCTCCATCGACATCGCGGATGTGGATGTGGGACGCAACATCGGAGCTCGCCTGCAGATCGATCAGGCGGAGGCCGACAAGAACATCGCCCAGGCCAAAGCGGCGGAAAGACGCTTCGCCGCCCAGGCCTTAGAGCAGGAAATGAAGGCGAGGGTTCAGGAAATGAGGGCCCGGGTTGTCGAAGCGGAAGCAGAGGTGCCTAAAGCATTGGCCGAAGCTTTGCGTCAAGGCAACATCGGCGCCTTCGACTACTTCAGCCTGCGCAACATCATGGCCGACACCCAAATGCGCCAATTCATCGGCGAATTGGGCAAAGGGCCA
The DNA here is from genome assembly GCA_012521755.1 of Bacillota bacterium. Lineage (GTDB taxonomy): Bacteria > Bacillota > Limnochordia > JAAZLZ01 > JAAZLZ01 > JAAZLZ01. The sequence goes on from JAAYLV010000134.1 coordinate 14,403, forward strand.
ATCGTCGACGATGATGAGGATGAGCGGGAGGAGCGGCCTTCCGAATAGGGTGGTGGAATAATGGAGAACCTGTGGTCGCTGTTTTTGCTGTACGTCATCGGCAGCGTGGTCGGGGCCTTGATGAGGAAGACCCAGACTCCACCCCGTCCGCTGCCGGAGGTTGATCCGGAGGAAGTCCTGCGGCGGTGGTCCCAGCTTGAAGAATTCCCCGTGCCCGCGGCGGAGCCTGAGCCGGCCGCGCCCCCGGTCCAGATCAAACCTGTCGTCGACCTTCCGGAGCTCGACATCGAGCCTCCGGCGGCAGCTGCGGCTCCAGTTCGAGCTCCCAAGCTGTCGGTCGATGGCCAAGAGATCCTCCGGGGAGTCATCTGGGGCGAAATCTTAAAACCCCCCAGGGCCCTCAAGCCATATCGTCCCTTCCATTGGTGAGCTAGGGCCGCGCGGCGGCCCTTGACTGCACATATTTGTAATGTCCCCCTTCTTCCCCGCATAGGCTTATCTAGACCGGCCGGCAGGGGGTGAGGGCGCGTGGCCGCTCCGAAAGGAAGGAGCCTTCGCAGGAGGATCAGCGATCTGTTTGGTCTGCCTAAGGAAATCACCTTAGATCTACCCCGCATGAGCATCACCGGCCACGACCATTTGACGGTGGAGAATCACAAGGGAATCTTGGAATATGGACCGGAGCGCATCAGGATCGGCCTTGCCGGTGGGGAGATGATCATCGACGGCGTCGATCTGCATCTGGCTGCCCTCTGCCGGGAGGAAGCCGTGATCCACGGCCCCATCCGGTCCATCCGCTTCCTCATGACTGCCTGAGGGGGGAGGCCCCGTGCCGCCATGTGGCTCCGCTTTTTCGGGTATGTTATAATTAAAATCAAAGGGGGAAACCCCGAAGGTTTCCTGAACGCGATCTTGAGCCAGGGACTGCATCTTTGGGACGTGGAAAGGCTTCGGCCCGACTGCCTGGTGGCGAAAACGAGCATCAAGGACTTTCGCCGGATGCGCCCTGCCTGTCGACGGGCGAAGGTCCAGGTGAGCATCTTGGAACGGAAGGGCCTGCCCTTTTTTTTGGCCCGACTGTGGAAGCGCCCGGTGTTCATCGCCGGCGGGCTAGCCTTTTTGGCGGTCGCGAGTTATCTCGCCACTTTTGTGTGGTTCATCCAACTGGAAGGGAATCAGACCCTGGCCGCGGAGGACGTCCTGGCCTTCCTGGCTGAACAGGGGCTCAGGCCTGGCGTCCCCAAGAAGGAGCTCGATCCGAAGCAGCTGGAGCGGGCCTTGCTCTTGAGTCTCCCCCGGCTGGCTTGGGCGGGGGTGGAGATCCAAGGGACTTTGGCCAAGGTGGTGCTGGTCGAAAAGACTGTCACCGAAGAAAGGGGCCCTGGGGACATCGTCGCCGCTAAGGACGGGGTGGTGGTGAACATCATCCCTTTTACCGGTACGCCCTTGGTCAAACAGGGGGATACGGTGCGGCGGGGGCAAAGGCTGATCAGCGGGGAGCTGGCTAGCTGGCACCGGGATTATGGGAGGCTCGTCGCCAGGGGGCAGCTTCCTTACCTGCGGGCAGCAGGGATCGTGGAGGCGCGGGTCTGGTACGAAGAAGAAGTCTATGTGCCCCGGCAGCAGACGATCCTGAGGGACACGGGGCGGTATGCCGTTTCCCGCGAGATCCATTGGCAAGGGAAGGTCTGGACTATCGGCGGCGTTGGTTCTGAGTTTGCCCACCGCAAAGAAACCCGCGAGATTCGCCGGCTGCCCGGCGTCGCTGGAGTGTTGCCCATAGAGTTTCACACGGTGATCCAGCGGGAGCAGATGCCCATAACCAGGGAGCTGTCGGCGGAAGAAGCCATCGGGCAAGGGGAAAGGCTGGCCCGGGAGGCCCTTAGGGCCCGGATACCGAGGGAAGCGATGATCTTGTCCGAACAGCTCCACATCACCAGCAAGGATCCCTGGGGCGTATGGATCCGGGTGGTGGTCGAAACAAGGGAGAACATCAGGGCCTTTCGACCAGCATCTGAGCCGGAAGGGAAAGTGGCGGTTACGCACAACCTATGATACAATGATGGCACACACAGTCCTGGAATGGGGGTAATGGACAAGTTTGAAAGAGGAATCTGTGCAGACCAAGTTTGTTGTCAACGACAACACGGCGGCCTTAGCGGTGTTCGGTCGGGGGGATGAACACCTCCGGCTGATTGAAAAGAGATTTCCCGTCAAGATCATTCCGCGGGGGAATGAATTGACCCTAATCGGTCCGCCTAGGGAAGTTGCCAAGGCGAACCAGGTGCTGCGGGACATCTCCGAATTGGTCAAGCAGGGCCGATTCGTCTCTCCCCAGGAAGTAATGTATGCCATCGCGCTGGCCGAGGATGGGGAGGATGCCTCCGTCAACGAGCTCTCCGGAGAGGTCATCCAAGTCTCTGCCCGGGGCAAGCCGATCAGCCCCAAGACGATGGGTCAGAAACGCTACATTGAGGCTATGCGGCGCAATGGCATCGTTTTTTGTATTGGGCCTGCCGGGACCGGCAAGACTTATCTAGCCATGGCCATGGCGGTGGCCGGCTTAAAGAGGAAGGAATATGGGCGGTTGATTTTGACCCGTCCCGCGGTTGAAGCGGGAGAGAAACTAGGCTTTCTGCCTGGGGATCTGCAGGACAAAGTTGACCCTTACCTTCGGCCTCTCTACGATGCCTTGTATGACATCCTCGGGGTTGAAGGATACCAAAAGCTCCTTGAACGCCGGGCCATCGAGGTGGCTCCCCTCGCTTACATGCGGGGCCGCACCTTGGATGATTCCTTCATCATCCTCGACGAAGCCCAAAACACAACTTCGGAGCAGATGAAGATGTTCCTTACCCGGCTGGGGTTTGGCTCCAAGGCGGTCATCACCGGCGATATCACCCAGATCGACCTGCCCTCGGGGAAGGAGTCGGGGTTGATTGAAGCCCAGCAGGTCCTCAGCGGCATCGAAGGCTTGGAATTCGTCTACTTGGGAGACCGGGATGTGGTCCGCCACCCCCTGGTGCAGAAGATCGTCAAAGCCTATGAACGGTATCATATTCTGCAAGATATGAAGAAGGCAGGCTCGCGAACCATCCTTGATGGACAAGAGTCGAAGCTGGCTTAGGTTGGTTGGGTTTCGATCGGGGTGACTGGGATGAGCCGATGGGAAAAACACAAGGGAATTGTTAAAGAAAAGCTGAAAGCCGGTCTGCTGGACAACTTGGTGGTAAGGCAATGGCTGCTGGGTGTGGTGATCTTTGCCGCCTTGTTTGCCATCCTGGTTGCCGATTTCGTTCCGCAGGCGGTTCGCCTCGCCCCGGGACAGGTCGCCCAGGAGGATATGCAGGCGCCGAAGACCATCGTCAACAGCTATCGGACCAAGAGGCTCCAGGAGGAAGCGGCCAAGGCGGCCCTGGAGGAAGCTGCCCAGAATCCGGCCAACTATGAAATCGACCCGGAATTAGCCCTCCAGGCACAGCAGGACATTGCTAAAGTATTCGAAATGGTGGAGCTTTTTCGTCAGGAGTTCCTCCCCCTAGCCTATTACGAAGAGGGCGATGAGGGCGACGGCCTCGACAAGGCAGTCAGGCTTCTCCAAGATGAACTGCGCCGCTCCCGGGGGCTTGCCTTGGGGCAGGATGACCTGCGGCGGTTGTTGATCGCCGATGGCGCGGAGCTGATCGAAGTGCGCCGTCGGGCATTGGAGCTCAGCGGGGAGCTCTTGCTGCAGCAGCGGATCAACGAGGACAATCTAGATGAGGTCAAAGCCAAAGGCGCCGCGCTGGCGGCGGCGGAAGGCCCGTTGCGGGTCGAACTCCAGGAGGCCCTTGCTTCCCTGGTGGAGGGCGTCCTTAGGCCGAACCTGAAGCTGAGCGAGGAGAAACTGGCCATCATCCGGGAGGAGGCCGTCGCCCAAGTCGAACCTGTCTTGATCCTCAAGGATCAGATTATCGTCCGGAAAGGCGAGGTCGTCAGCCCCGAGCAGGTTCAGATTCTAAGCGACCTGGGCCTGTTGAAAAGGGGACCAAACTATCCTTTGGTCCTCGGGATGGGCTTCATCGTCTTGCTGCTCCTGGGGATGCTGGGGGTGTACATTCACCATTATCTCCCCGACATCTTCAGGGAAGAACGATTTGTCGCCCTCCTCGGCCTTGTCCTCGTCTTTGTCGCTTTCATGGCCAAGATCTTCAGCCTGATCCCTTGGGTAGGGGTTGGGTACCTGATCCCGGTGGCCTTCGGCGGGATGATGATCGCCCTCTTAGTTGACTCCCGGCTGGCCCTGATGGTCACCGTGGCCTTAGCCGTCCTCACTGGGGTGATGAACGGCAATGACTTTGGTCTCATGTTCGTCGCCCTGACAGGAGGCGTTGCCGCGGTCTTGAGCGTCTCCAAGGTGAGTCAGCGGGCTGATTTGATGCGGGCCGGGTTTGCCGCGGGGGCGGCCATCTTTGCCTCCATGGTCGCCGTCGGCGCGATACGCTCCGATGCCTTAATCGTCAAGTACTCCTTCCTGGGCCTGGGCAACGGGCTCTTCTCCGCGGTGCTGACAATTGGCTTTCTCCCCTACTTGGAAAGCATCTTCAGCATCACTTCATCCATCCGCCTGCTGGAGCTTTCCAACCCCAACCAGCCCCTGTTGCGGCGGCTGTTGGTGGAGGCCCCTGGGACCTATCATCACAGCATCATCGTTGGCAACCTGGCGGAAGCGGCGGCGGAAGCCGTGGGCGGCGATGCCCTCCTGGCCAGGGTGGGATCCTATTACCACGACATCGGCAAGCTCAAACGTCCCTACTTCTTCACCGAGAATCAGTTCACCGAAGAGAACCCCCACGAGAAGATCGCTCCCACCTTGAGCACCCTGATCATCACCGCCCATGTGAAAGAAGGCGTGGAACTTGCCCGGGAGGCTAAGCTCCCCGAGGTCATCGTCGACCTCATCCGGCAGCACCATGGAACGGACCTGGTCAGGTTTTTCTTTCACCGGGCAGCGGAGAACGACAAAGAAGAGCAGGTGGAAGAGAAGGACTTTCGCTATCCGGGTCCCCGGCCCCAAACAAAAGAGGCCGCCATCATCATGCTTGCGGACTCGGTGGAGGCCGCGGTCCGGTCCCTGGCCAAGCCCACGCCGGCCCGGGTGGAGCAGCTCGTGCGGCGGATCATTAAGGAGCGGCTCAATGACGGTCAGCTCGATGAGAGCGACCTGACCTTCAAGGACTTGGACAAGGTGGCCGATGCCTTTGTCCGGGTCCTGTCGGGGATTTTCCATACCCGGGTGGAGTACCCCGACAAGATCCTATCGGAACTTCAGGGAAAGCGGGCGTGAGGGATGGGAGTACGGGTCATCGACCAAAGGGGCGCCAAGGTGGACCCCAGGATGAAAAGGATCCTGCGGCGGCTGGTCAAAGCCGTCTTGGAATGGGAAGGGGTCTCATCCTACCAAGTCAATCTAGCCTTGGTGGGCATGGACCAGATCCAAGAGCTCAACCGAAGCTTTCGGGGGATTGACGCTCCCACCGATGTCCTCTCCTTTCCCCTCCAGGGGGGCAGCCGCGTCGTGGGCGACGTGGTCATTTGCGTCCCCCAGGCCATCGCCCAGGCCAGGGAGTTTGGCCACTCCCTCGCGCGGGAGATGGCTTACCTGGCTGTCCATGGGACTTTGCACCTTCTTGGCTATGACCATGAAAGAACCGAAGAGCGGGCGGCCATGCGGGCCAGAGAGGAGCTGTTTCTTGCCCGGTTTGGCCTGACAAGGTAGGGAATGGGCATGGGCGGATCCCTGCAGGGGAGCTTCCGGTACGCGTGGCGGGGCCTCAAGCTTGCCTTCGCCCGAGAGCGCAACTTGCGCATCCATCTGGCCTTGGGGACTTTGGCCCTTGGCCTTGCCTGGGCCCTCTCCCTTTCCCGGCTGGAGTGGGCCCTGGTCATCCTGTGCATCGGCACGGTGGTGGCCGCCGAACTGTTTAACGCTGCGGTGGAATCCTTAGTCGACCTTTATCAGGAGGACTACCATCCCCTAGCGGCCGCGGCCAAGGATGTGGCCGCGGCAGGCGTCTTGATCGCCGCCGCCGCGGCCTCCTTGGTGGGGGGGATAGTCTTCATCCCAAGACTGTGGGCAATCATCAACTCCTAATGAAGGACAAGGATGGGGATGTCGGTATAATCTTGGCCAGATAGGAGGGCGAAGATGTACTGGCGCAAGGTGCTTTCACTCAGTCTCATTCTCCTTTTGGGCGCAGGGGTTTGGGCCATGGGCCGGGAGATCGTCATCAACCTGCCGATGTTTACTCTGTCCCTCTATGAAAACGGGCAGCTCCTGCGGGCCTACCCCATCGCGGTGGGGCGGCTGGTGTCGCCGACCCGGCTGGGGGAGACGGTGATAACGAACAAGGTGGTGGATCCCACCTATTATCTTCCCCAATGGTACGAGAAGGGGCTAGAGCCCATCCCTCCCGGGCCCGATAATCCGGTGGGCACCCGCTGGCTGGGCCTTGGCTTTCCCGGCTATGGCATCCACGGCACCAACGATCCCGACTCCATCGGCAAGGCCGTCTCCCAGGGCTGCATCCGGATGCACAACAGCGATGTGGAAGAGCTCGCGGACTTGGTAGCCGTCGGGACGCCGGTGCGGTTCTTCTACGAGACAATTCAGGTGGGCCTCGATCCTGCAACTGGCGAGCCCTACATCACTATCTACCCCGATATTTACCGCCTAAAAACCAATACCCTCTCCAGGGCTCTGGCGAAGCTATCCCATCTCAAACTAGATGGGGAGATACATCAGGGAGCCCTAACGGCCCTTCTCAACAGGCCTTCCGGCAAGATGTCCCCTATTCCCCTCCAAGTGCAGGTTATGTGGGAAGGTGCCCTTATAGATGAAGCCGGCTATCGGCTGGGCGACACAGTCATGGTGCCCCTCGAGCCCCTCTTCCTCAAGGCCGGCCGCAGGGCTAGCGGGGGCTTTGAACGGAGGAGGGCCGGGGGGATTTGGTACGGAGCCGCGGAAGATGCGGCTAGGGCCTTAGGCCTCGGCCTTGAACTAATAGAAGGTTCCCCCAACTTCTACCGGGTGTCCCTCCTAGTAGATGATGAGATCCTCCCTAGCGAGACATTCATCCACCGGGGGGAGCTCTATGTGGCCGTCGAGGAGTTGGCCCGGCGACTGGGGATCCCCCTCGCCTGGGATCGGGATGCCCGCCGTTTGGTGGTCGACCAAACCCCGGTGGATGATTTTCTGCTCGTGGGCGATCGGGCCTATCTTTCCCGGAGGCAGCTGCTCACCCATCTGGGCCTTTGGCTGCCATGGCAGGAAGGGGATCGCCAGGTCCAGTTGATTCAGCCGAGAGTGTACCTCAACGGCGAAATCCTGACAGATAAGTCTTTTCTGGGCCAGGGCGGCGCCTTGGTACCCCTGCGGACCCTGGCGGGAAGGCTAGGGCTCCCTCTGAGTTGGGACGGCCAACAGGGGATCGCCCTGCTAGGCCGGGGCCGGAGACTTCCCGGGGTCATCCGGAATGGCCGGCTCTTTGTTGCCCCAGCGGCACTGGCGGAAGCACTGCCCGCCCTCAAAGTCTGCTGGCAAGAGCATCAACAGGAGCTCCACCTCTTCTGGACCGGGGAGAGTTCAGTCGAAGAGCCTCCCTTGCAAGAGCCGCCCGGCCAAGTCAGCCAGGTCCTGCTGCAGTAGGTCGCCCTCCGGTCTTGGCAGGGGGATCCCTCCAGGGTAGGCGGGAATGCCCCCCAGCTTATCGATCAGTGCGGTGAAAAAGGCTTCCTTGCTCACCTGCTGGAGGGTTTGCCAGTCTTTCTGCAAGATGAGCTCCGCTTCCACGGGAGAAAAGCCCAGCTCCAACAACTGGTCGTAAAGGGTCACCCGCAGGCCTTCATCAGCTTCGTCCCACTTCCCGCCCATAATAGCTTTGATTTCCCGGGGACTCAGCAGGTTCCCCGTCAGCTGGCTCACCTTGGTCAACACATCCGACTCGGTGACGATGCCGTGGGCCTGGATGAAACGAGGCCCCTCCGCGGCGGCGATGACCTGGATCCGGTCGCCGCTTAGAATGTATTGCAGCTGGGAGGGTACGTTGTTCCGGAAAATAGTTGTATCAGGCTGCAGGGTGAGCTCCATCTTCGTCCCCTCGAGGGTATTGACCGTCAGGGAGCTAAAGTAGTTGTTGACGGAGGCGACGGTGCCCTTGGTGATCGCGAGGGCGCCCGAGCCGGCCAGCATAGCCGCAGCCTCCCCCCTGGTCAGGTGGCTTTCCGGATGGAAGCGGTTGGTGAAGGCGGGGGGCAAGATCCCGAGGATATTGGCCAGCTCAATGGCCCCCCGGTAGGGATGGTCCGGCTCCACATCCTGGAAGGTACTGGTCTTCTCCGGCAGGTGGCCGGAGGCCTCCCTCAGCCCCAAGGCCCCGATGACCATGTCCGCGGCTTCGCCTCGGGTGATGGGATCATCGGGACGGAAAAGCTCGGTCCTGGGCAGCACTTCCGCCTGGACCAGACCGGAGATGTAGTTTGCGGCCGGATGGCCCTCGACGTCGGCAAAGCTCGAACGGGATGATGGACCGTAGTCGAAGGTCTTGGCCACCATCGTGGCGAAATCTCCCCTAGTGACCACATCGTTCGGTCCAAAGGAGCCGTCGGCATAGGGGAGGATGACCCCTGTGTCGGCCAGCTGCTCGATGGCCTCCTTGGCCCAATGACCGTCCAGGTCGTTGGCCTTTGCCGCCAAGGGAGCAAGAAACACCAGGAAGGTGCAGATGCTAATTAGGGCAATTAGCTTTCGGTATTGCATCATGTGAACCCCTTTCCAGAAAGGCTGGGTGGAATGATCTCTTTGTTTCTGCAATTCGCTGAGGCAGGGGCCAAACCTGCCAGCAATTGTAGGCATATCGGGCATTAGACGGCGATTACGGCTGTTTTTGCCGGTTAGAAAAGAGGCGATGCGATTGCGGAAGACCTTCTTCCTAGTTGACGGACATAGTCTGCTGTACAGGGCCTTCTATGCCTTGCCGACGATGACGACGAGCAGCGGCGAGCACACCAACGCTGTTTATGGCTTCGTTTCCATGCTCTTGCGCCTCCTCCAAGAACAAGACCCCGACTGTTTAGTGGTGGCCTTTGACAAGAAAGGCCCAACCTTGCGCCACGACCAGTTCCCCGACTACAAAGCCAACCGCGCGGAAACCCCTGACGAACTCATCACCCAGGTGGAGCGGGTCAAAGAGCTGGTGGATGCCTTTGGCTGGCGCCAAGAAGAAATCGATGGCTACGAGGCCGATGATATCATCGGCACCCTTTGTGAAAAGGCCAAAGGGGCTGGCTACGAGGTCTACATTGTCACGGGGGATAACGACTGTCTGCAGCTGGTGGACGATCAGGTCCGGGTTTTGTTCACCCGGCGGGGGATCACCAATGTGGATGAAATGGATGAAGAGGCCGTCAAGGAGCGGTTGGGCGTCAGCCCCGGGCAGGTGCCGGACTACAAAGGGCTGGTAGGAGACCAGTCGGACAACATCCCCGGCGTCCCCGGGATCGGACCTAAGACCGCGGTTAAGCTCCTCCAGCAATATGGGAGCGTGGAAGGGATCGTGGCCAACGTCCACCAGCTTTCGGGAAAACTCGCACAGCGGCTCCAGGAGCACGGGGAGCAGGCTCTGCTCAGTAAGAAGCTGGCCACCATCTGCCGGGATGCCCCCGTTGGGCTAGAACCCGGCCAGTGCCAGCTGGCCGTCCCCGATGGGACGCGGCTGCGGGAGCTTTTTGCCCAGCTGGAATTCCGCACCCTGTGGCGAAGGGTGGAGGAGCGGTATGGCTTGGCTGATGTCTCCGTATCCGCGGCTACACCGCCTGCCGCGGCGCAGCTCGATCAGATCCCCGACGCTGACTACCTGCCCTTGGGGCCCTTAACCGTCCATTTCTGGTGGGAGGGGGGTCCCCTTGACCCTAGGCCCGTGGCCGTGGCCATGGGTGCGGGGACGAAGAGCTTTTATTGCCCCCTGGGAGAAGGGGCCTGGAATGATGTCCTTGCTAAGTGGGGGCCGGCCCTGGCCGACCCGAAACGGCCCAAGGTGATGTATAATGCCAAATCGCAGCTCCTGGCCCTCCAGTCCTTAGGGTGCCCCATCCGGGGGATCGCCTCCGACCCTATGGTCGCGGGCTATCTCCTCGGGCCGGGCGACGGCCGCTTGTCCCTCCGGGAGCTTTGTGAGCGGTTCGGCCCGGCATCTCCTGGAGAGAAGGCTTCCGCGGTGGAGCTTTTCAGCTTCATCGGCCCCCTGGCCGCCAGACTGGAGGAGAACCTGGCCGAGGCCGACCTGCTGCGGCTCTACCAGGAGATAGAGATGCCCCTGATCCCCGTCTTGGCAGGAATGGAGCTGAGGGGCGTTGCCGTGGACCGGGAGCACTTGCAGGCCCTGTCGGCCGAGATGGAAAAGGAGCTGGAGGAGCTGACGGCCAAGATTTATCAGCTTGCCGGGGAGTCCTTCAACATCAATTCACCGAAGCAGCTTGGGGAGATCTTGTTTGACAAGCTGTCCCTCCCGGTAATTAAGAAGACCAAGACAGGCCCTTCCACTAGCGCAGAGGTCCTCGAGGAGCTTGCCGCGGAGCACGAAATCGCGGTCTATCTGCTGGAATATCGGCAGCTCGCCAAACTGAAGTCCACCTATGTAGACGCGCTGCCGGCCCTGCTCCACCCCCGCACAGGCCGGATCCATACCACCTTTCAGCAGACGGTGACGGCGACAGGGCGCCTAAGCAGCACCGAACCCAACCTGCAGAATATTCCGGTGCGAACGCCCCTTGGACGCCGGATCCGCCAGGCCTTCATCCCCGGGGAGCCTGACTGGCGGCTCCTCACCGCGGACTACTCCCAGATTGAGCTGCGGGTGCTAGCCCACATGTCCAAGGATGAGGGGTTGATTGACGCCTTCCGCGAGGGCGAAGACATCCATGCCCGGGCCGCCGCGGAAGTCTTCGGGGTCCCCATGGACCAGGTAGACAGCCAACTGCGGGATCGGGCCAAGGCGATTAATTTCGGGATCATCTACGGCATCAGCAGTTTCGGCCTGGCCAAGGGCACCGGTCTCAGCCGGGCGGAGGCCCAGGATTACATCGACCGATACTTCGCCCGTTATCCGGGGGTGAAAAGGTACATCGACGAGACGATCAAAGAAGGGCGGGAGAAGGGGTACGTGGCCACCTTGTTTGGCCGTCGCCGCTATTTGCCGGAGCTCCACAGCAAAAACTGGACCCAGCGCCAGTTTGCCGAACGGATGGCGATGAACGCCCCCATCCAAGGGACGGCCGCTGACATCATGAAAATAGCGATGATCGGCATCTACAGGGAGATGAATGAGAGGGGGCTCCAAGCCCGGATGCTCCTCCAAGTCCACGATGAGCTGGTCTTTGAAGTGCCGCCCGGGGAAGTTGACGAACTTGCCGGGCTGGTCCGGGAAGTGATGGAAGACAGTCTGCACCTGGCGGTGCCACTAGTGGTCGACATCCAGGTGGGCGAAAACTGGCGGGACACTGCTCCCTACCGGGGAGGGATGTGAATTGCCGGAGCTTCCTGAGGTGGAGACCATTCGCCGCATCCTGGCCGTAAAGATCATCGGCAAGCAGGTAGAAGGGGTCGAGCTTTACCTGGGCAAGGCACTGCGGAATGCATCCCCTGAAGAGTTGGCCCGGGGGCTTGTGGGGAAAGTCTTTACCGGGGTGAAGCGAAGGGGGAAGTTTTTGATCCTGGAGCTTGGGGGGGCCAAGCTCGTCTTTCACCTGCGCATGACCGGTCAGCTAATAGTGGTAAAGAGGGGGGCTCCGCCGCCGAAGCATCTTGCCTTGAAGCTCCTCCTGTCCGGGGATGAGGAGCTGTGGCTGGTGGATCAGCGCAAGTTCGCCACCATCGATTGGCTGCCGCGGGGAGGGCACTTTCCCCGGGGCCTTGGCGTTGAACCCCTATCTAACGAGTTCACCGGCCAAAAGCTAAGTGAAATCTGTCAAGGCCGCGGCTGCGCCATCAAAGCCTTGCTTTTGGGTCAGCAGCACATCGCCGGCCTGGGGAATATTTATGCCGATGAGAGCCTTTTTCGCGCCGGTATCCGGCCCGATCGCCCGGCGGGCAGTCTGTCGGACGCCGAAATCCGGCGTCTCCATCGGGCCATTAGGGCTGTCCTGCGGGAAAGCCTCACCGCGGGCGGCACCTCGGTGCGCAACTACGTTAATGCGGAAGGGAGACAAGGCGCCTTTCAGCATGAACTGAAGGCCTATGGCCGCGGGGGAGAACCTTGCGTCCGCTGCGGGACCCCCCTGGAGCGGATCAAGATCGGGGGGCGAAGCAGCTGTTTTTGCCCCCGCTGCCAGTCATAAAGGCACCATTGACTTGCCTGCCCCGTATGATGGAGGAGGACCATCATCGGGGAGGCGATTAGCTTGGAGGTTTTCTCAGCCCTGCTTTTTGCTGCGGCCCTCAGCATAGACGGCTTTGCTGCGGGAGTTGCTTATGGCCTGCGCAAGATCCGAGTGCCGGTCGCATCGCTCTTCATCATCAGCCTGGCATCGGGGGCCGGCATCTGGGCCGCCATGGCCGCGGGTAATCTCATCGCCGGGTACATACCCTATGCCCGACAGGTGGGGGCGGGCCTGCTCATCGTCGCAGGGATTTGGCTCATCATCACGAATCGGTTCCCCAAGGAGGGAGTCCCCGACCCCCAGCAGGATTCGGAGTGGGTGATGGCCCTTCACCTGCGGCCCTTTGGCCTCATCATCCATATCATGAAAGAGCCCCTGCGCGCGGACATGGATCGCTCGGGGGCCCTCAGCGGCAACGAGGCCCTGCTGCTGGGGATCGCCTTGGCCCTCGATGCGATGGCCGCGGGATTGGGGATCGCCATGGCGGGGTTTTCCACCTGGCTCATCGTACCCCTGGCCGTGGCCGCCAAGTTCACCTTCGTGACTATTGGTCTGCTCCTCGGGGATGCCTGGTCGCCGTCGCCCGTCCTCCGGATGCTGCCGGGACTGATCTTAGCGGGACTAGGCGCTCTCCAACTCCTTTGATGGGAGGGGTGGAGGTTTTGGTCGTTGGACTCACAGGCGGCATCGCCACGGGCAAGAGCACTGTGGCTGCCATGTTTGTCAAACTAGGCGCCTTTCTCATTGACAGCGATCAAATCGCCCGTCAGATCGTCGCGCCGGGCAGTCCAGTGTTGGCTGCGATCGTTGCGGCCTTTGGCCCCGGAATCCTCAAGGATGGTCAGCTTGACCGGGAGAAACTCGGGAGGATAATCTTTTCCTCGGCCAAGGCGAGGGCCCGGCTAAATAGCATCACCCATCCTCCGATCCTGGAGCGCCTCGGCCGTTTGATCGCCGAAAACCGGCCCCATCATCGGGTCCTGTTGGTGGACATCCCCCTCTTGTACGAAGCTGGGGCCGCCTACTTGGTCGATCGGGTGGTTGTGGTTTATGCTGATGAAAAGACCCAGCTCCGAAGGCTCAGGGAGCGGGATGGAATCAGCCTAGCGGAGGCCAAGCAGAGAATTAACGCCCAAATGTCCATGAAGGAGAAGGTATCTCGCGCCGATCATGTAATTGATAACAGTCGGACGGAAAAAGAGACCTGGGAACAGGTGCAACGGATTTGGGGGGAGTGGATTGCGGATTGCCCTGATTGCCCATGACCAGAAAAAGGTTGACATGGTCTTATTCGTCAAAAGGCACGGGGAGCTCCTCGCTGGGCACAGCCTGGTCGCCACGGGGACTACGGGGAAAGTAGTGGAAGAGGCGACGGGTCTGCCCGTTGAGAAGATGGAGTCGGGCCCTTACGGGGGAGATCAACAAATAGGGGCGGAGGTGGCTGCAGGGAGAGTGGACGCAGTGATCTTTCTGCGGGATCCCCTCACGGCCCAACCCCATGAACCGGACATCACCGCCCTGTTGCGGGTGTGCGATGTGCACAATGTTCCTTTAGCCACCAACACAGCGACCGCGGAATTGGTGGTAGCCGGTCTCCTTGGGACATGATTGGATGGTGCAATAGGTGGGCAAGTATCTTCTGGGGGGCGTGCTGGTCCTCATCTTGTTCATGGTGATGCTGGGACCTGCCCTGCGCTTTCTTTATCCGATCGATTATCAGGCGGAGATTACGAGCTATGCCCGGCAACACCGGGTGGACCCTTTTCTCGTGGCGGCGGTGATCCACGTGGAGAGCAACTTCAGGCCTGGGGTCGTCTCCCAGAAGGGGGCGCGGGGACTGATGCAGCTGATGCCCGAGACTGCCTGCTGGATCGCCATCCAGATGGGCGATGGGCCCGTCGACCCGGACCAGCTGTTTGTTCCCGAGGTGAACATCAGGCTGGGGACCTGGTACCTGGCCAATCTGTACAAGGAATTCGGCGACCGCAGTCCAGTAGTCCTGGCCGCCTACAATGCCGGACGGGGCAATGTCCGCCAATGGCTGGAGGCAAATCGCTGGTCGGGGGAGCTGAATGATTGGCATCAGATTCCCTTCGCCGAAACGAGGGATTTTGTCCGTCGCGTGACCATTGCCAGGGATTTCTACCGCTGGGTCTATCGAGGGCGGTGGCCGTTCCCATCAGACGAAAGGAGAGGTTTCGGGGTTGGAACAGATCAAACGTTTGCATCAGATCAGGGCCTATCAAGTAGATGAGGACCGTCTCATGTTCTCAGCCACGGGGGAAGAAATCGCGGCTGGCTTGACTAGCGATGTCTATTTCGTGCGGACCAACGAGATCCTGGAGACGCTGAACCTGGTCGACACCCACGTTGTAGCCGAAATCTTTCCCCGACGTTCGGGTTATCTTTGCGGGATGGAGGAATGCATCAGGCTGCTGCGGGGCAAAGGGGTCAAGGTTTTCGGACTGCCGGAGGGAGAACCTTTTGCCAGCGGTGAAGTGATCATGCGCCTGGAGGGACCTTACGGCAATTTTGGCATTTATGAAACGGCCCTGTTGGGGATCCTGGCCAGCTCCTCGGGCTGGGCGACCAACGCCCGGGAGTGTGTGGAAGCGGCTGAAGGCAAACCAGTCGTCTGCTTCGGCGCCCGCCACGTTCATCCGGCGGTGGCCCCGGTGATGGAAAGGGCTGCCGTCGTCGCCGGTGCGGCGGGCGCGTCCTGCATCCTCGGAGCAAAACTTGCGGGCCTGGAGCCTACGGGGACCGTCCCCCACGCCTTGTTCCTGATCATGGGCGATACCGTTGCCGGGGCCTTGGCTTACCACCGGATTATGCCCCCCGACGCTCCCCGCACCATCCTCGTGGACACTTTCAAGGATGAAGCGGAAGAGAGCCTGCGGGTCGCCGAAGCCTTGGGCGATGCCCTTCAGACGATAAGGCTGGACACTCCCGGGGAGCGGGGAGGGGTGACCGCGGGTTTAGTGCGGGAAGTTCGGGCGCGCCTGGATCAAGCTGGGTTTCCCTTCGTCCGCATATTAGTCTCCGGTGGACTCAACCCCGACAGGATCCGGGAGCTGGCCGCCGCGGGGGCCGATTCCTTTGGCGTTGGCAGCTACATATCCGGCGCGAGCCCCATCGACATGACGATGGACATCAAGGAAGTGGCCGGCAAGCCCTTGGCCAAGCGGGGGCGCATCCCGGGGCCAACCCCAAATCCGCGTTTGCGGCAGTTTCTTTGATCCTTGACAGTCCCCCCGATGGATCATATAAT
>JAAYLV010000027.1 GCA_012521755.1 Bacillota bacterium
AGGCTTCCTGCCAGCCTGCCCGGGCAGGAATACGGGCCATCTTGGTAGAAAACTACGTATTGATTTCAGTTTCCAGATGTATTATTATGTAAATACACTCAGACTAGCAGAGTTTAGGAAGAGATAAGTCGAGCATGAGCTGAGAGGAGCCTGCCTAATGGCCGTCATTAAGCCTTTCCGTGCTGTTCGTTACAACCCAGCGTTCATTGACGATTACCGGGTGGTAGCTACTCCACCGTACGATCTCATCGATCCCTGCAATCGGCAAAAATACCATGAAGCATCGCCGTACAACTCCATCCGTTTGATCCTGGGGCTGGATCGGAACGGGGATCATGACCGGGAGAACCGATTCATCAGGGCCGCCCAGTGCTGGAGGCGGTGGCGAGCCGAGGAAATCCTGATTCAGGACGAGCAGCCAGGTTTTTATGTTTACGAGCAAGAATTCACCGCGCCCTCGGGTAAAATCCGGCGCCGGCTGGGATTAGTCTGTCTGCTCAGGCTGGAGGAGTACGAGAATAAGGTCGTCCTTCCCCATGAGCGGACTTTCCCCGGGCCAAAGGCGGACCTGCTCCGACTGCTGGAGACAACCCAGGCCAATTTTAGCCAGATATTCTGTTTCTACGAAGACCCCTCCAGGTCAGTGGACGATCTTTTGAGGGCCCAGATCCAGATGCAGCCGACCATCGAAGTGACCGATGAGGAGAATGTCACCCACCGGCTGTGGCCAGTTTACAACCCGGCAATCATTAGCTATCTTCAAGCCTACTTTGCCGACAGGCAGGTCTTCATCGCCGACGGCCACCACCGGTATGAGTCGGCCCTGGAATACAGCCGGCGGCGGGCAGGCGGCTCCGATCGGCCCTATGACTACATTTTAACCGCTTTGTTCAGCGCCAATGAGGACTTGACCATCCTGCCCACCCATCGCCTAGTGGGGGAGATGCTGGCAACGGAAACCCAGCTAGGCAAGGCAGCCCGCACTTTCCATATCGAGCGGCTCCCGGCAAACGATCCTCCCGGCAAGTACCCCGCGATCCTGGCCCAGCGCCCCGGCAGCTTCATTTGCTATGGGGGCAGGGACCAAAGCTACCTGATGCGTCTGCGCTCGCCGGCGGCCCTCAAAGGGCTGGAGAGCTACGCGCCAGCATGCCGCC
This sequence comes from Bacillota bacterium, assembly GCA_012521755.1. Classification (GTDB taxonomy): domain Bacteria; phylum Bacillota; class Limnochordia; order JAAZLZ01; family JAAZLZ01; genus JAAZLZ01. The sequence continues at coordinate 1,158 of JAAYLV010000027.1, forward strand.
GGCTGGATGTATCCATACTCCATGCAGCCCTCCTCGACGGGCAGCCAAGCAGACTCGGCTTTACCCAGGACATTCACACCGCGGTCGAGCTGGTGGACAAAGGCAGCTACCTGACGGCTTTTCTGCTAAATCCAACGCCAGTCGAAAGCATCATGGCCGTAGCCCGCAGCGGCAGCATCATGCCGCCTAAGTCCACCTACTTCTTTCCCAAACTCCTCTCGGGCCTGGTAATGTACACATGGGCGTGACGGCCCCGGCTGGGACATAACTAAGGGGGAGGGTTAAGGGGCCTTCCCCTCGAAGTCCTCGCGGGAGAATTCTGCACCGGAGGCCCGTTCAATGCGTCCACTGCTCGTTGCCATCAACTCCATGTACATCCAAACCTCCCTGGCCGTGCGCTGTCTGCAGGCCCATTGCCAGGGGGAGTTTCCCGCGATCCAATACCGGGAGTACCAAGTCGGCGAGCCGATAAGCTTCATTGCCGGGGACATCTATCAACAACAATGCAACCCCGTCGGCTTTTCCTGCAGCATCTGGAACATCGTCCCCACCCTCCAGACGGCCTCCATCTTGAAGAAGGTGCAAAAGGACCTGACCATTGTGCTGGGCGGTCCCGAAGCAGGCTCTGACCCGGAGAGAATCTTGAGGGACCACCCCCACATCGATTGGATTGTCTGCGGCGAGGGCGAGACCCCTTTCTTAGAGCTCCTGAGGAGGATGCAGCGAGGAGAAGAGCCTGCCGGCATACCGGGCCTTGCGGGTCGGATGGGAGGCCGCATCGTCTGCTGGCCGCCGGCAAAGGCAAGTCCCATGCCCCTGCTTCCTTACGGAAAAACCGATGACTTGAAGAACCGGATCGCCTACATCGAGTCTTCCCGGGGCTGTCCCTTTTGGTGCAGCTACTGTCTGTCATCCCGCTCCCCAGGGGTAAAATACTTCCCCCTCGAAGAGGTCATGACCCGTCTAGACCGGGTCATGGCCGCAGGTCCCAGGGAGATCAAGTTCGTTGACCGCACCTTCAACCTGGATCGAGGGCGGACCCTTGCGATTTGGAGCCATATACTAGACAGAAACGGCCCTCCCTGCCATTTCGAGATCGAAGGGCGCCTCTTGGATGATGGTATGCTGAGCTTCCTCGGGCAGGTCCCGCAGGGACGGTTCAACTTCGAAGTCGGCGTTCAGTCGACGGATCCGGCTGTTCTTGCCGCGGTGAACCGCACGGCGAATTGGAGCCGGCTGCGGGAACGCTTGCTTCAGCTTCGCGGGGAGACCAACGTTCATCTAACCCTCGATCTCATCGCCGGCCTGCCTGAGCAAACGTCCGCGTCCTTCATCCGGTCCTTCAACGAAGTCTACCGCCTGCAGCCCCACCGCCTGCAGCTAAATTTCCTCAAAGTCCTCCCGGGGACCGACCTGCGGCAGGATGCAGAGCGGTTCGGCCTCGTCTATGCCGACCATCCGCCCTACGAGATCCTGGAGACAAAGGCAATGCCATACGAGTTCATCCTGGAGCTGAAGCTCGTCGAGCGCACAGTGGAAAGATATTACAACTCCGGCCGCTTCCCAGCCGCCCTTGCCCATCTCACATCCCTGCTGCCCCCCTTTGACCTTTTTCGCTCCCTGGGAAAGCACCGGCAGGCCCAGGGACTCGAGCGCTTCGAGCATCAAGTCCCCGCCCTATATCACCAGCTGTTCCGGTTCGGGCAGACCCTTGGCGCCTCCCCCGACCTCTTGGCCGATCTGCTCCGCTACGATTTCCGGCGATTTGCCGGCAAGATGCCCCTTCCCCCGGCCATCAAAGGCAGCCCTCTCCCAAGGCAGGCCCTGTCCCGCCTCTTAGAGCTGGCCCCAAACATCGCTCCCGGCGCAGCTAAGCACTCATTGCGCCTTGAGACCTTTGCCTTCGATGTGACCTGCCCTGATGCACCGGCGAGGCGGCCTTTAGGCCTGCTCTTCGACTACCGGGAAGGATGCCGCATCCATCGGATTCCCGATCCGATCCTCGCCCAGCTGATGGAGGAGTTCCACTGACGTTGCAAATAGTACAAAGTCTTTGTATCTGGCGCAATGACCGTTGGTGAGAAGGGTCCTGGTTTGCCTGGCGGGAAAAATACATAGTGCGACCTGATCCTCTCCAATGGAGGAGGATCTCTCCCGAGGAGCGGAACATTCGGCAGAGGAAGGACACACTAGTTTACGGCCGCTATCGCCCCTATGTCCTGAGGGACAGTGGGAAGAAAGGCCCCCGGTGCCGCGCAGTCGCCGGGCCATTTGTGCGTTCTGCTGGGCCCTCGGACGGAATGAAAGGGTGATTTTCCTTGGTGGAGACGGATAGCCGACCTTTGTTCAATAGGGAGACAGTTTTGTTTCTGATCAGCCAAAACATATCTTTGTTCGGCTCTTCCGTTGTGGTCTTTGCCATCATCTGGCACATTACCTTGGAGACGTCCTCAGGCTTATGGCTGACCTTGTCCACTGTTTGCGCCGTGCTCCCCGAAGTTGTCATCTCCCTCTGGGGCGGCGTATGGGCGGACAGATACAATCGCAAACACCTGATCATGCTCGCCGACGCCTTTATCGCCGCGGCTACGTTGGGGCTTGCGATTGCCTTTTGGTCGGGTTTCCAGCGGATGGAAGTGCTGCTTGCCGCATCGGCCGTTCGCTCCATTGGCTCCGGCGTCCAGACTCCGGCGGTGAATGCCATTTACCCGCAGCTTGTGCCTCGCGAGGGTCTGACTAAGGTCCAGGGCATCAACCAGACACTAAGCTCCTTGTTGATGCTGTTGTCCCCTGCCGTAGGCGGCGTCATCCTGTCGATTGACATCACTTGGGCTTTCATGCTGGATGTGATCACAGCGACCGTTGCCATCGTGATCCTCAGCTTTATCAAAGTGGAGAAAGTGGACCGGGCCGAGGCCCCCGCGTCTGTCCTTGCCGACCTTCGGCAAGGCATCAACTATACCTTCGGCAATCCTCTGCTGCGGGGAATCATCATCTGCTACGCATGTCATTTTTTTCTGATCACGCCGGCGGCAGTGCTGACGCCGCTTTTAGTTAAGCGCAGCTTTGGCGGCGAGGTCTGGAAGCTCACTGCCAATGAAATGTCCTGGACAGCCGGAACCATCGTGGGGGGCCTGTTTGTCTCCCTTCACGGCGAGTTCAAGGACAAGACTCGCACCATCGCCCTGTGTCTCATCGCCTTTGGAGTGACCTTTGGCCTCCTGGGAGCAGCGCGGCATTTTGCGCTCTATTTGCTGATCATGGGGACGGCCGGCTTTTTCCTGCCGATGATGGCGACAGCTACAACGGTGCTCATTCAGGAAGTCGCCCAGCTGACCATGCTAGGCCGGGTCTTTTCCATCGTCCAGATCATTTCGGCCAGTGCGATGCCCGTTGCCATTTTATTTTTCGGCCCCTTGGCCGATATTGTGTCGGTGGAAGCGATCCTCATCGTCTCCGGAGCGCTTCTCGTTCTCCTAGGGGTCCTATATCAAACCCGGTTTCCCCACTAATCGAACCAAAAAAAGGGCCCAGGGGGCGGACTGCAGGTTATTGCTGCATATGCAAGCTTATTGCATAAAATGCAAATCCCCAAAAGCCCGTCCCCAAGGTCCTTTTCCCTTTCGCGGCCGCCAATAGGCTGGGGCGGTGATTGTTCTTAGATCAAGTATTTTGTATTGTATGCAATATTGTGTTATGTGCAATATTATTGCAATTGCGTCATTCCCTATCGGGCGGCAAGGAGCAGGCGGTCGTCAAGGAGCCTTTCGCCCCTGGCCTGGGCGAAGCGGCCTAGAAGGTCATCCACCGTCAATTCCCCTCGCTCGGGCTCACAGATGTCCAAAATGATCTCGCCCTTGTCGAGCATGATGGTTCGGTTGCCCATTGTCAAGGCGTGGGAGAGGTTGTGGGTGACCATCAACACGGTGAGCCCATGTTTGCGGACGATAGTCTGGGTGAGCTCGAGAACCTGCTCTGCGGTCCGGGGGTCCAAAGATGCGGTATGCTCATCGAGGAGCAGGAGCTTCGGCTGGCCCAGGCTCGCCATGAGCAAAGTCAGGGACTGGCGCTGCCCGCCGGAGAGAAGGCCGACGGGATCGGACAAGCGCTCCTCCAGACCCAGCCCCAAAAGGGACAGGAGTTCTCTGTACCGCTCCCTCTTTTTCCGGGTGACGCCAATTCCCAAAGTCCGCCCTTTGCTCCGGCATTCGGCCATGGCGAGGTTTTCTTCGATGGTCATGGAGGCAGCCGTCCCTTGGAGGGGGTCTTGAAAGACCCTGCCGACGAAACTGGCCCGCAAGTGTTCCGGCAGCCGGGTGACATCAGTCCCATCGATATAGATCGCACCTTCATCGGGGGGATAGACGCCGGCCGCGACGCTGAGCAAGGTTGACTTCCCGGCGCCGTTGCTGCCGATGATGGTGATGAAGTCCTGGGGCTTAACGTGCAGATTGATGTTCTTTAGGGCGCAGACACTGTTGATGCCCAAGTTGAATGTTTTATAAAGGCCGACCATCCTTAACACTCGTACTCACCGCCTCTCTTTTCCCAGCTAGGGAGCGAATGCCCTGGACAAAGGGGAGTGCCAGGCTCTCTTGGAGCACTGGCGCCGATAGGGCCAGAATCACTAGGGCTGCTGTTACGATCTTCAAGTCCGTAGGGGCAAAGCCCATGCGCAAGGCTAGAAAAACGGCGATGCGGTAGACTACGGAGCCGAACAGGACGGATGTGGTGGCCCAAAATACCGTCCGGGGACGGAAAAGCACCTCGCCGATGATCACCGATGCCAGTCCGGTGACAATGGTCCCTATGCCCATGCCCACATCGGCAAAACCCTGGTGTTGAGCGACCAGGCTGCCGGACAAGGCTACCATGGCATTGGCCATGCTCAGACCCAGCACCTTCACCGCGTCGGTATCGACCCCTTGGCTGCGGATCATCTGCGGATTATCGCCCGTTGCCCGGACGGCCAGCCCCAGCTCTGTATGCAGGAACCAGTCGAGGAAGAGCTTGACCGCCAGGCTGATGACGATGAAGGCGATCAAGGCCACCCGCAAATCAGAGCCGATGTAGTCGGCCAGCCTCGTTAGAATAGTCGGCTGCCTGAGCAAGGGCAGATTGGAACGACCCATAACCCGCAGATTGACAGAGTAAAGGCCCGTCATGGTCAAGATGCCCGCCAGCATACCCGAGATGCGCAGCTTGGTGTTGAGGAGGCCCGTGCTCGCCCCGGCCAACAGACCCGCTCCCAAGGCCATCAAGGTGGCCATCCAAGGCGCCCATCCCTGGGTAATCAAAGCCGCGGTCACTGCTGCCCCCAAGGGGAAACTCCCGTCCACGGTCAAGTCGGGGAAGTTCAACACCCGGGACGAAAAGTAAACACCCAGGGCCATGATGGCGAAGACCAGACCCTGTTCAATCGATCCGCTTATCACATTAAAGGACATCCTACTGCCTCCCTATCCGAAAGGGAGGGGCGTCAAAGCGCCCCTCGATGGGTGCTAGTTTACAATCTCAGCTTCTGCCAAGAGTTCTGGACTCAGTACAACGCCCATCCGCTCCGCTGCATCCAGGTTGACAATCAAATTGATGTCCTCCTGGTACTCAATGGGCATTTCTGCCGGGTTTTCTCCATCCTCAAGGATCCTGAGGGCCATTTTCCCCGTTTGATAGCCAAGCTTGTAGTAGTCGATGCCCACTGTCGCCAGGCCCCCGCGGCGGACAGCATCTCCCTCGCCGACGATCAGGGGCAGCTTGTTGCCCTCAGCGACCATCATTACCGACTCAAGCCCCGCCACCACCGTATTGTCCGTGGGCACGTAAATGGCATCGACCCGGCCAACCAGGCTCTGGGCTGCCTGGAGAACCTCGCCGGTGGTGCTCACCGTGGCCTCAACGAGGGTCAAGCCGACTTCGGGGGCCGCCTGCCGGGCAACTTCCACTTGGACCACCGAGTTGATCTCCCCTGCATTGTAGAGCACGCCAACCCGCTTAGCCTCGGGGGCAATCCTCTTTAGGAGCTCGAGCTGTCTGGCAACGGGCGTCAAGTCAGAGGTCCCCGTCACGTTGGTCCCCGGCTTTTCGATGGAATGGACTATTTCCGCGGCCACCGGGTCGGTGACAGCTGTGATCAAGACAGGTATCGTCGCTGTTGCTTTGGCCACAGCCTGGGCGGTGGGCGTAGCAATGGCTAGAATCAAGTCCACTTTGTCGGCGACGAACTTATCGGCGATGGTCAAGGCAATTGAGCGATCCCCCTGGGCGCTTTGGATGTCGTAAATGACCTTGTCCGCGCCGTAGCCCGCATCAGTTAAGCAATCAATGAATCCCTGCCGCGCCGCATCTAAAGCAGGATGCTCCACAATCTGGGTGATGCCGATCTTAATGGGGGATGCTCCAACCCCAACGGCCAGCATCAAGACGATCATCAAAGACGCCAATAATTTCCTTGTCACAACCCTTTCCCCCCTGCTTATTCTCCTGGATTCGGTTTTTCTTATCCATGGGACTATATTCAACGAAAAGAGGGAGTCTCCTTCTAGTTCTATGTGTTTCTTCGTCCTAAAATGAACAAAAAAACACGAAAGCCGCTAATCGCTTTCCGGACAGACTCCTCCCCCTTTCAAGGAATCCTAATCCCATGCGGCTAAATCTCCTAATCAAGAGCCGAGGAGGTGGTGTTGTGCAGAGAAAGACGAACGTTTCCCTTTTCTTCATTACGGCCGTCCTGTTGGGTTTTGCCCTGTGGAAGGGAGGGCCCTCCCTTGCCGGACAGGGTTTGATCAGCGGTCTGCAACAGCTCCTGCGGGTGATCCCCATGGTCGCAGCTGCCTTCCTGGCGGCTGGTCTGATGAAACGGTTGATCACCCCGAAGCTGATCAACCATTGGCTCGGGCAAAAGGCAGGCTGGCGAGGGTTGTTCATCGGTTGGCTGGCCGGTTCTTTGATCCCGGGCGGCCCGTATGTCTACTACCCCATCGCCTTATCTCTCGTCCACTCCAGCATTGGCATGGGACCCCTCATGGCCTTCGTCCTGGGCAAGCAGCTCTCGAGCCTGGAAAGGCTGTTGGTGGAGTTCCCCTTCTTGGGGCCCCGTCTCACCATGGTTCGGTTCGCACTCACCTGGTTTTTCCCGCTGCTGCTGGCCCTCCTTTCCTCCCTAATCTGGCCGATGGCCGGCGAACTGCCCGACAAGGAGGCTTCCTGATATGCTTACGATCACTATCGTTATGTTTGCTGCGGCCGCCCTCTTGGCCCTGGCGGCCAACAAGAAGGTCGGACCAGAGCAGACTCGCCAGGGAATGGCGGAAGGCCTCCGCCTGCTCAGGCAGATGGGGCCAAGCCTCATCCCGGCCTTCCTTATCGTCGGCCTTTTGGATGTCCTCATCTCTACGGAGTTGATTAGCAGCTGGCTAGGTCAGGAAGCAGGGCTGCGAGCAATCTTGATCGCGATTGCAGCCGGGGTCCTCGTTGCCGGCCCGCCCTACGCGATCTTTCCCATCATCGGCGGGCTTTTTCGCGCCGGCGCGGGTCTTGGACCCTGCGTTGCCTTTGTAACGGCCTGGTCCATCGCCAATTTGTCCCTGTTTCCCTTTGAGCTCTCCCTCATGGGACCCAGGTTTACAGCCATGCGGCTTTCTTTGACCTGCCTCCTCCCCCTCCTGGCGGGGCTGGCGGCATCGTTCTTGGGATAAGAACCATTGAGGGGTCTGCATTAAGGGCAGACCCCCAAGAGGACTTCCTCGGGATAGGAGCAGACTTCCCTATTCGCCGGCGATCAGTACTCATCATTCCCGGTTCGGTCGGCTCTGTGAACGACCTTTCTCCAGGAGGCTTCCCTCAGGAGTTGGCATGACCCGGCCGCTTCTTCGCGGTGCGGGTTAGCTGCCAGCAGAGGATGCCGCCGCCGATGACCAGGAGCAAATCACCAACGCTGACCACATTAGGAAAAGGAAAGGGAGGAGGCAGGTAGAAAATGTCACCCAAGAACCAAAGGCAGGTCCCTTCGGACATGGCAATCCCGTTATGGAGAGTGCCGCCGCCTTGCAGGTACTCGGCCACTCCCGCAAGGCCTGCGCCCCGCAAAGCATTTAGGGACATGGGCATGTAGCCGCCGTTGCAGGCGATGACAAGGAAGTTGCTGAGGAGCCCCAGCATCATGACCTTCATGCCGGGCAGATGGAGATTGACGAGGACTGCCGCCAAGAGCAGCACATAGGTCCCGACATGACCGAGCGCGACATGGTCGCCGCCCCAGCGAAACAGGACAATCTGGAACAGGAGGGGCAGGAAAAAAAGAATACTCCCCCGGATTTTGGCCTGGAGGAGCCCTTTGAGGGAGCCCCCTGTCAATAATGAAGCAGCTAGCACTGCACCCACGAGGAATGGAATGAACACATAAGTCCTCCTAACCGGTTTCATCTTGTCGAGCCAGCCGCAGTTGCCTCGACGGTTCCAGGGATTTCTCCTCGGCTTCCCAGACTCGATAGAAGGCCTCCACCACTTTCGGATCGAACTGGGTACCCGCCCCTTCCCAAAGCCGCTCTAAGGCTTCCTTGGGGCTGCAGGCGCGCCGATACGGTCGATCGGTGGTCATCGCATCGTATGCATCGGCCACCGTAATGATCCTGGCGCCGAGGGGAATATCCTCGCCTTTTAGTCCATCAGGATAGCCTGTGCCGTCGTAGCGCTCGTGGTGGTGGCGGATTAACGGCACTCCGTCCCGGTAAAGGCTCAAGTCCTTAAGCATGTCCACTGCAACTAGCGGGTGCCGCTTGACGAATTCCCATTCCTCCGGCGTCAACGGCCCCGGTTTAGCCAGGATGTCGTTGTCCCAGGACACCTTGCCCAAATCATGAATCCTGGCCGCCGATACGATCAAGCTCGTATCCTCCGCCTGCAGACCCATCGCTTCCCCTATCCGCTCCGCCCACTCGGCAACCCGTTTAGAGTGCCGGTATGTATAACCATCCCGCATATCAATGCTGTCGGCCAATGCCTCCAGGACTTTCCTGGTTTCGACTTGCAGGTTGCTGAAAGTCCTAAAGGCGCAGTGGATGATGAGCAGCGGCAGGAACAGCAAGGCAATGGCCCAAGGCTCTCGTTGGTAGATGAACGCGGCCATGGCCCCCAAGGGATACAAAGCGATGTCATGGACCACAACGGTCTTGTTGGTCATCTGCCAAATCTCGATCAGTGACCTTCCCAAGGAGAGGGATACGGCTCCTAGGGTTAAGAAGACGTTCAAGCCCATGAAAACCATCGCCGCAGCCAACAGCCCCGGCCAGTCTTTCCCAAGGAGAAAAGGGCCGGGAGCGGCAAACAGCTCATAGGCCCGTCCGGCAGCAGCCGTACAGATGACGTATTGGCTTACGTTGAAGACCGTTTTCATGAAGGATTTGCCCCGGAGTATCTCACCGGTGCAAACCGCTAGGGCAGCCATCACGACGGCGGTATCTTTCCCAAAGACAATGATGGCTGCGAAGTAGAAGGCTGTCGACACTGCAACCGCTTGACCTTCCTGATCGCCCAGATTCCGCAGGGGCATCGTGACAGGCCATTTCTCGGCGATGGATGTAAAAAACCAGAAAAACAGAAAACTAGGGGTCAACACCCCAGGCAAGGCTGGCAGCGCGTTCAATAGGAAAGGCAGCGCCACCAAAGACGTCACTGATACATACAGAGTCAACAGCCGAGTCGATGCATCGGACACGAAGCCTGACCTCCCACCCGATCATATTGCGCACTTAGCGGCAACAACCTCCAAGAAGGATCTTCAGGGAGGGAAAGCCCGCAGGAGCGCTCCCCATTCGGGCCTAGCCCAAAGGCTTGATCGCTTCCTGCGGGCGCTGGTTTGCTGTGGCGGCTCACCTCATGTGATCGGGCTGGCACCCCGTCCTAGTTCCACTTCCAACCGGCTCCTGAAGCAATCACAAAAGAAGCAATTGCCATCAGATAATACATAATGCGCCACTTCATCACGTTTCACCTCCCTGCAAGAACTTAAGCCGTTCTAGACAAACGTGCACTCCACTCCCCAGAGCGGCCCGTTAGTATTGTAGTAATTTATTCTCCATTCGGAAATAAATTCCTCCCACTTCGAGCCGTCCAAGAAAATATATCTGTAATTTTAATCTCAAGTCCCTCGCCGAGCTTGCCGATGATCCTATCAGAACGGTCGGCTGTGGCGGCTGACATCGTGATGGGGCGGGCATCTACGTCTAACCTGCCCAAGAAGACTGGTACGGGACGATCCAGCGTCCCGTACCAGTTTTCTTCTAATAGCGTCCGTACTCCTGCAGGGTCTCCCACATCGCCACAATGTTTTCCGGAGGCACATCGCCCTGGATGTTGTGGACCGTGGCGAACACAAATCCCCCTCCTGGAGCGAGATCGTCTATTCGCCGCTTGACCTCGTCCCTTACCTCTTGGGGCGTACCGTATGGGAGCACCCGCTGGGTGTCAACGCCGCCGCCCCAGAAGACTACGTCATTGCCAAATTCTTTCTTAAGCCGCTTTGTATCCATGTCGGCCGCGGCTACCTGTACAGGGTTGAGGATGTCGACGCCTGCTTCAATCAGATCGCCGATGAAGTGGTAGACGCTTCCACAAGAATGATAGAAGATCTTGACATGGGGAGCCTTCTTCTTGATGAAAGAGAACAGCTCCTGCTGGCGCGGCTTAATCAGCCGTCGATACATGGCCGGGGAAATCAGCGGTCCACCCTGGGTGCCCAAGTCGTCCAGTTCGCAGACGATGTGGACGAGATCCCCTACTTCGTCCAGCACCATGTCCCAATACGCCAGCTTCAGCTCTAACACCTTATCCATCAGCTTGCAGGCCTTGTCGGGGTCGCCGGCCAGGTCGGAGAAGAAATCCTCGTAGCCTTCGAGCCAGTTCCCCGTGTGGAGGAATCCATTGCCGATCGTCCCGGCCATGAGCACTGCCCGTCCGGATTCCTTCGCCTTGATGGCCTCATCCCTCAGTCCCGCAATCCGCCCAGGGTCGCGAGGATTGGGCCAGGGGAACTTGTCCAAGTCTTCGATCGTGCATCCCTCCAGAGGGTGCTCTCTCATGTCATAATAGTGGCCGCCCTCTTTGGGCATCATCCATTTGATTCCCCACTCATCGTAGTAGCTCAAGTAGTCGCCATCTTCCTCGATCTTGAGCTTCCAAGTCGATGGACTGCGGGGAAAAACGCCCTTGGTATCGACCTTCCACAGATCGCGCAGTTGGTCCCCAATGTCGGCCAACTGGGAAGACAGATTGGTAATCTTAACCTCGTCCTCAATGCCCAAATATCCGAGCAAAGCCCGATAGGTATGGACATTCATGCCGGTAGTATGGGTCCCTCCCAGATCAAAGGGAATGCGATCTGCTTCCTTATGGTCGAGGGCCGTCAGAATTCGTTCAGCAGAGTTCATAGTATCGTAGGCCTCCCTCGTCTGTACTCCCTGCGTACTTCTCCTTATTGCTCTGAAATCCTCCTGGAAAAACCACAGCGCCGCCCTCAGCAACAGACCTCGGCAGATAATATCATCCCCATCTTGACGAGGCTAACCGCCCTCTTGAACTGCATTCACCGTTTACAACCTTAAATGCAGCAACACGCCAGGCCATTTGTCTAACCAATCTAAGATTTTGAACGTCCAGGACTAGTTTGCAGGCTAACCACCATCGCCTGTAGAAGGTGTTATTGTGGGATCTAAATCCGACGGCGTCAGCCATGGGAGGTTGGATACTTGACCCGGGGTAACCCCTCGTTGCAGGATGCGCTGGTCCAATTAGAGAGCAGGCGCCAGTTGTGGCTGATCAATTTCATTACCGTCCTGAGCTTTACCGCCCTTACCGCCGTCAAGCCCTTCATCCCCCTTTATGCCTCATTGTTGGGCGCTTCAACCCTGGCGGTGGGCCTGGTTGTCTCTTCTTTTGCTGTACTGCCCTTCTTCCTTGCCATTCCTACGGGCATTCTCACGGACCTGTGGGGAACAAAGCGATTGATTCTCCTAGGGTCCATCGGGCAGGCCGCGGGGATGGTCCTGGCATCATTCTTCCCGAACCTGGTGGTCCTGAGCATCAGCCAGGCAATTATGGGGATCTCCCAGCTTCTTGTGATTGTTGCCATCCAAACGTTCATCGGCTCTCTGGGGGAGGGCAGGACAAGAGATGCAAACTTTGGCCTGTTTACCACGTCGTCTTCCGCAGGGCAGCTGATCGGCCCCCTCATGGGGGGCCGGCTTGTGGATTCCCTGGGATACCGGGCGACAATCGGCATCGGCGCTCTAGTTTGCATCATCCCTGTCTTTCTGGCATTGAACCTGCGGGAGAGGAAAGCGAGCACAGGAGCAAGTCGAAGCTTTATAGGTGATTTGAACCAAGTTCCCAGGCTGCTGAGAAATGACGGAGTCAAGACGGCCATCGCATCTAGTTTCGTGGTCTTGTTCGTCGAGGGTCTCAGAGACGCATTCTATCCCCTTTATCTCAATCATCTCGGCTTTTCGGTAACCATCATCGGCATTCTTCTTTCGGCGCGCTCCCTCATGGCCATCGCCATCCGGCTGTTCATCCCCACCATCTGTGAGCGCTTTGGCCACTATTTCAGTCTGCTGGGCGGCATGGCCTTGATGGCTGCCGGCGTTATCCTAACGCCCTTGTTGTCCGGCTTTTGGCCCCTTGCTCTTGCCTCGGGCCTGATGGGAGCAGGGATGGGTCTTACCCAGCCCCTCAGCATGATCGCGGTTGCCGCCAACACTGAACCCCATGAACTTGGTTTTGCCATGGGGATCAGAATGACCGGCAACCGCTTGGCTCAATTTGTCAATCCAGTCTTTTTCGGCTTTACCTCTCAGATGGTAGGCATCGGCAACTCCTTCTTGCTCGCCGGGGTCCTTCTCCTGTCCACCACCGGGCTGCTGCTGCGCTGGAGAAGGGCTTTCCAGGACAATGAATCCGCGGCGAATTGCTAGACGCTGGAGGAGGCTTGCTGCGACTTAATGGCATTTAAGTGGGGATCGGGCACCGCCAGGACGGTGACGATCGCTGGAATAAGCACAACTACCAGGGTGAGGAGGGCGGTATGCAAGCTGTAGACATCCGCGATCCGGCCGCTGAACGAAGCGCCGATCCCGCCCAGGCCGTAGACCAGTCCCATCATTAAACCTGCCGCCATCCCCGTATGGCCCACCATGAGCTCTTGAGCATGGACAGTCGTCACCGACATGGAGGATAAGAGGGTGAATCCCGTCGCCGCCAGCAGAACAACTTGTGCTGCGCCGTTGCTATGCAGGTAGCCAGCCAGGCAAAAGAGGGCCAATACAAGGGAGCCTGCCGTAACCGGACGCCGCCCCCACTGATCGGATAAGCGTCCACCAAGGAGAGTGCCGACGGATCCCGATATTAGAAACAGACTTAGCATGTAGCTGCCGTATTCGGGGCTGTAGCCCCTCGAGACGTAATAGATGGGGAGAAAGTTGACCAGCCCCACATAGGCCCAAGAACGCAAGATGGCGGTGATGCTGAGCATAAGGACCTGCCCCGGGGAAGCAAGCCATTGGCTGTAGTCAAAGATGGATTTCTCCCCTTCGCTCTTCGCGTCAACGGGTATGGCACCGTCGCGGCTTAGCTTTGCATCGAGCACCCCCATGGCGATCAGGGCAACGGCAACAGCTAGACCCGGGAGACACAAAAAAAGCGTGCCTGACAGACCAAGCCGGGAGACAATCGCAACAGACACTACCGGCGCGAAGGCATAGCCGACGCTCCCCGCCACGATGTACAACGAAGTCAAAGTGCCGACCCGCTCCGGTGCACTGCCTTCACGAAGGAGAGCCGAACCGAGGGGATGATAAAGAGCGCACGCGAGGGGACCGAGGGCGGTGATCAAAAGGAGCCACCAGTAGCTCGGAGCAATCCCGATCAAAGACATGATGATCGACGTCCAGATGAGACTTAGGATCAGCGTCCTGCCGCTTCCCCGCCGGTCGACAAACAATCCAAACAATGGCTGCGTAAATGAACCAGCTGCAGCCCTCACGGCAATAATCAGCCCAATTTGGGTAAAGGTCAAGCCAAAGTCCTTCATGATGAACGGCATGAGGGAGGGAAGCATGTTCATGTAAAAATCGACGACCGCATGTCCAAGGGAAATGGTAACATTCTGAAGCAACGACCGACCCTCCTTAACTCCTTAACGAACTCGGCACGATCACCCCGTGCTCCATTATCACCGGTATTCAATGCCCACCTGCCCCATTCCTCTTCCCCAGCGGATTTCTCCCGCCGGCCGACGTGCTATCAATCCGCCGCGACAACGCAGTCACCCTTTGGAGAATGCATCCGCCACGGGCGCGACGGAACTTTGGCGGACAGGACAAGATCGCCGCGGACCCTGCTCTCGCGCCTCCAGGGCGGCCTCCTGGATGGACTCCGGCGGGCACAAATACGAAAGCCCCTCGGGTTTACCCCGAGGGGCTGACGATAAAACTGGCTCCCCGGGCAGGACTCGAACCTGCAACCACCCGGTTAACAGCCGGGTGCTCTACCATTGAGCTACCGAGGAACAAATATTTTCCCGGCAACGACCTACTCTCCCACCCCGTCACCAGGGCAGTACCATGGGCGCTGGAGGGCTTAACTGCTGTGTTCGGAATGGGAACAGGTGTGACCCCTCCGCTATCATCACCGGGAAACACCCT
>JAAYLV010000135.1 GCA_012521755.1 Bacillota bacterium
CCGGAGGTCATCGCGGACCAGGAGAAATTCCGCAGCTACGCCAAGCTCCGGGCGGACATGGAGGAGATCGTTGAGTGCTACCAGCGCTACAAGCAGGTGCTGGAAGAACTCGAGGGCGTGCGGGAAATGATGGAAGAAGGAGTGGAGGATGAGCTTCTGGAGCTGGCCAAAGCCGAAGAAGAGGAACTCCAGGCGGAGCAGGAGAGGCTCGAGCACCGGCTCAAGATTCTCCTTCTGCCCCGGGATCCCAATGATGAGCGCAACGTCATTGTGGAGATCAGGGCGGGCACCGGCGGCGAGGAAGCGGCCCTGTTCGCTGGGGATCTTTTCCGCATGTATACCCGCTACAGCGAAAGCAAGGGCTGGCGAAGTGAAATCATGAACTCAAGCCCAACGGAACTAGGCGGCTTCAAAGAAGTCATCTTCATGGTGGAAGGCAAGGGGGCCTACAGCCGGCTCAAGTTTGAAAGCGGCGTCCATCGGGTGCAAAGGATACCGACCACCGAATCAGGGGGGCGCATCCATACCTCCACAGCCACGGTGGCCGTCCTCCCCGAGGCGGAGGAGGTGGAAGTGGAAATCGACCCGAACGATCTTCGCATCGACTTTTTCCGCTCCACCGGCCCCGGCGGGCAAAGCGTCAACACCACCGATTCAGCCGTAAGGATAACCCACCTGCCCACGGGTCTGGTGGTCAGCTGCCAGGACGAAAAGTCCCAGCATAAGAACCGGGAAAAAGCCATGCGCATCCTGCGGGCCAGACTCCTTGACCGCCTGCAGGAGGAGCAGGAGGCTCGCATGGCTGCCCAGCGCAAGAGCCAGGTGGGCAGCGGTGACCGGAGCGAGCGGATCCGCACCTACAATTTCCCCCAGGGCCGGATTACCGATCATCGCATCGGGCTGACCCTCTACAACCTGGAAGCCGTCCTCGAAGGGGACTTGGACCAGGTCATCGACGCCCTCATCGAGGCGGATCAGGCGGCCAAGCTCGCCGCGGTGGCGGAGGCCTAAGATGCTGACCATCATGGAGGCCGTGCAAAAGGCCGCCGCCTACTTTGCCCGGCGGGGCATCCCGTCGGCCCGCCTCGATGCGGAGGTGCTCCTTGCCCACGTCCTCAAGTTAGAACGGATCGACCTTTACATCCAACACGACAGGCCTTTGCTCCGGGGGGAGATTGATGCCTACCGCAAGCTCCTGCAGGAGCGGACGAGGGGCGTCCCCGTCCCCTACCTGACAGGGCGGCGGGAGTTTTTTTCCCGGGAGTTTTTCGTGAACCCTTCCGTCCTCATCCCCAGGCCGGAGACAGAGCTGCTCGTTGAGGCCGCGGCCGATTGGTGCAAGGGCCGCGAGGGTCCCCTGATCGTCGATGTGGGGACTGGATCGGGCATCATCGCCATCACCTTGGCTGTGCTCCTTCCCGGAAGCAAAGTAGTTGGCGTTGACATATCAGAGGAAGCTTTAGCCGTCGCCCGGCGAAATGCGGACTATCACCAGGTGGAAGTTGAGTTTCGCCGGGGGGATTTGCTCTCTCCCCTCCAGGATCTAAGGGGGAGGATCGATGCCATTGTCTCCAATCCCCCATACATAGCCGCGGGAGAATGGGAGGAGCTGCCCCGGGAGGTGCGGCAAGAGCCGGCCGCGGCCCTCCTCGGGGGAGCCGATGGACTGGACTTTTACCGCCGCCTCCTCCTTGAGGGGGCGGCAATGGTCGTTTCCGGGGGCCTGCTTGCCGTCGAGGTCGGCTGGGGCCAGGCCGAAAGGGTCGCGGCCATGGCCGGGGACCTTTGGCGGGTGAAAGAGATTATCCCCGACTACGCGGGGATCCCCCGGGTCATCATGCTGACAAGGAGAGCGGGATGATGCGGACCGTTGTACTCAAATGTCCCCCCGATGATCTCGAGAAGGCGGCCCAGGTCCTGCGGGAGGGAGGCCTGGTTGCCTTTCCCACCGAGACAGTCTATGGCCTTGGCGCCAATGCCTTGGATGAAAAGGCCGTCGCCAAAATCTTCCATGCCAAGGGTCGTCCCCCGGACAATCCCTTGATCGTCCATTTGGCCTCCGCAGAGGACTTGCCCCAGGTGGTTGCATCCATACCTCCCGAAGCGATCGTCCTTGCCAGCCGCTTCTGGCCGGGGCCCCTCACCCTAGTCCTGCCCCGCAAGGATGAAGTACCCCTCATCACCACCGGCGGACTGGAGACGGTGGCGGTGCGGGTCCCCGATCACCCCTTGGCTTTGGAGCTCATCCGCCGGTCGGGCGTGCCCGTTGCTGGCCCTAGTGCCAACCTCTCGGGCAGGCCGAGTCCCACCACCGCCGCCCATGTCCTTGAGGACCTGGGGGACAAGGTGGATGTGATCATTGACGGGGGTCCAACGGGCCTGGGGGTTGAATCCACCGTCCTGGATCTGACGACTTCGCCCCCGGTTCTCCTCCGCCCGGGAGGGGTGACCTGGGAAGCCTTGGAGGAGGTCTTGGGCAAGGTGATCCTAGACCCGGCGATCTTGGCCAAGGAGCCCATCGAGGAAGGCCCCGTTCGCTCCCCGGGGATGAAGTACCGCCATTACGCGCCGAAGGCCAAAGTGTACCTGGTCGAAGGCCAAGATGAGGAACGCATCGCGGCTAGGGTGGACTCCCTGGCGGCGGAGCTTGCCGCTGCCGGGCTGAAGGTCGGGGTCCTGGCCACGGCGGAAGGCGCCGCCCGCTGCGGACGGGGTTTAGTCCTCATCGGTGGATCCCGGCGGGATCCGGCGGCTTTGGCTGCCAGTCTTTTCGCCCATTTGCGGACCTTTGACCGCCTGGATGTGGATGCGGTGGTGGTGGAAGGCATTAAACCCGTTGGGTTGGGGCTGGCGGTGATGAACCGCCTGCGCAAAGCCGCGGGATACAACATCATCGAGGCCTGATCAGGAGGCCCCCTGCCTGGCTGCTTTGATGAACAGCCCCTCATAGCCCGTATAGCCGCACGTAAGACACTTGACCTCCAGCTCCGGCCGGTCATTGCGGAGCATCACCGACATGGAGTCGGCCTGGAACAGCTCCTCGCCAGTCTCTGGGTCCTTGCGGATCTCCCGGGACAGCTTGAAGATAATCTCAAAGGATGTTCGGTTGCTCCGGCAGATGGGGCAAAGATAAGGTTCCGCCAATGTTCTCCCCCGGTCTTTAGGCTGTCCCCCGTGGACCTTTTCATACCGGGGTTTTTGCCCTTCAGGCAGGAGTGTGGGGATTAAGCGGGAATGTTTCATATGTGATCTTTGCTTCTGGGACATAATACATCCCGGGGAAAAATCAGCCAAGGGGGTCCATCCTTGCGGAAGAAGGTGCTGGTCGTTTGTACGGGGAACACCTGTCGGAGCAGCATGGCTGCCGTCATGCTCGCTGATTTGCTCCGGTCGCAGGGAATTGGCGATGTGGAAGTGGACTCCGCCGGCGTTGCGGCCTTCCCGGGGCAGCCAGCATCGGAGGAAGCGAGGCAGGTCATGGCCGAGCTGGGCCTGGACCTGAAGGGGCACCGGGCCAAGCTCCT
This sequence comes from Bacillota bacterium, assembly GCA_012521755.1. Classification (GTDB taxonomy): domain Bacteria; phylum Bacillota; class Limnochordia; order JAAZLZ01; family JAAZLZ01; genus JAAZLZ01. Next base: position 3,525 of record JAAYLV010000135.1, read on the forward strand.
GACGGAAGAGCTGGCGTCCCAAGCCGATCTCATCCTGACGATGACCTCGGCCCACAAGCGGGCCGTGGAGGCTTTGACCGAGGATGTGCCGGTGTTCACCCTGGGGGAGTTTGCCGGGGGCGATGAAGAACTGGCCGATCCCTTCGGGCAGGGAATCGATGCCTACCGCAGCGCGGCGGGCAAGATCCGTGAGCTCTTGGTGAAAACAGTGGATCGGCTGGAGAATTTCTGGAAAGAGGGAGAAGGATGAAAGTTGCAGTTGGGTGCGATCATGCCGGCCTGGCGATGAAGAATGCCCTCAAGGACATCCTGGAGAGCTGGGGGCATGAGGTGGCCGACCTGGGCTGCTACTGCGAAGACTCTGTTGATTATCCTGATTATGCCGCGGAAGTGAGCCGAAGAGTTGCTTCCGGCGAGTATGAGACGGGGATTCTCATCTGCGGCACCGGGCTGGGGATGGCCATTTCGGCCAACAAGATCAAGGGCGTGCGGGCGGTGGTGGCCCATGACACCTTCTCCGCCCGGATGAGCAGGGCCCATAACAACGCCAATGTCCTGGCCCTGGGCGCGCGGGTCATCGGCCCGGGGCTGGCGGAAGAGATCGTGAAGGTCTGGCTGTCCACCCCCTTTGAAGGGGGCCGGCATCAACGGAGGGTAGACAAAATCACCCTCTTGGAGGGGTGACCGGCAAATGGGCGCGGTGCACATCATCGACCATCCCCTGGTGCAGCACAAGCTGACCTTCATTCGCAACAAAGCGACGGGCCCCAAAGACTTTCGCGAGCTGGTCAATGAGGTCTCGATGCTGATGGCCTATGAAGTGACCAGGGACCTGCCCCTGGAAAGCGTCGAGGTGGAGACTCCGGTGACTTGGGCCCGGGGACAGCTGGTCACCTGGAAAGTGGGAGTGGTCGCCATCCTGCGGGCGGGACTGGGGATGGTGGAAGGAATCCTGAAGCTGATGCCGACGGCCGGCGTCGGCCACATTGGCCTCCAGCGGGATCAGGAGAGCCTGCGGTCCGTGGAGTACTACTGGAAGCTGCCCGGGGATCTGGAAAACTCCGAAGTGATCGTGGTCGATCCAATGCTGGCCACGGGAGGTTCGGCCGCCGCGGCCATCGGGCTCATTAAGCGAAACGGCGGCCGGAAGATCAGAATGATGAACCTGATCGCCGCCCCCGAGGGGATAAAGCTGCTGCAGCGGGCCCACCCGGACGTGGACATTTTCACCGCGGCCGTCGACCTTCGCCTCAATGAGCATGGCTACATCGTCCCCGGCCTGGGGGATGCGGGCGACAGGCTCTTTGGCACTAGATAGGAGGGTTAGGCTTGCGCCCCACCTGGGATGAGTATTTTCTCGAGATCGCACAGCTCGTCTCCCGCCGCTCCACCTGCCGCAGGCGCGCAGTGGGGGCGGTCCTCGTGCGGGACAGGCGCATCCTGACGACCGGCTACAACGGGGCTCCATCGGGGCTAGCCCATTGCTTGGACGCAGGCTGCCTGCGGGATGAGCTGAAGGTTCCCTCCGGGGAGCGGCATGAGCTTTGCCGGGGCATCCACGCGGAGCAGAACGCCATCATCCAGGCGGCCCTCCACGGAGTGAGCACCAAGGATGCGGTGATGTACTGCACCCACCAGCCTTGCGTCCTGTGCGCCAAGATGATGGTCAACGCGGGGATCGTGCGGGTGGTGTGCGGCGGCGAGTATCCCGATGACCTGGCTGCCCAGATCTTGGCGGAAGCCGGGGTGGAGGTCGACTTAATCTCGTGCAAAGGAGGAAAGGGTGCATATTCCTCCCCTTAGAAGGGGATGGTCCCTTGCGCCACATCCATGAAGCATTTTGCTGTTTTCCTCGCATCGCTAGGCATCTCTTGGGCCGCAACGCCCCTTGTGGCCTCACTGGCGGTGCGGCTGCGGCTGGTTGATGAACCGAACGAGCGGCGGATCAACACCCGCCCTATGCCTACGGGGGGCGGGGCGGCGATTTTCCTTGGCTTCATCCTTCCTGTACTCATCGCCCTGCCCATGAGCCGCTTCCTGTCAGGACTTATTCTCTGCTCATCTCTTATGCTGACCCTTGGCCTCATTGACGACCGGCGGGGCCTGTCGCCCAAGACCAAGTTCATCGGCCAGATCGCTGTCTCCCTAATTCTGACCTTTTATGGCGTCAGGATCGATTTTGTCAGCAATCCCTTTGGCGGCATGATCTACCTTGGCCGGCTGGCAATTCCTTTGACCGTCCTTTGGCTCGTTGCCGTCACCAATATCATCAACCTCATCGACGGCCTGGACGGACTGGCCGCGGGCATCACTTGCATTGCGTGTCTGCCCCTTGTCCTCATCGCCTTTCAGCGGGGGCAGGAGGTGGTCGCTTTGCTCACCATTGCCCTTGCCGGCAGCTCCCTGGGCTTTTTGCGCCACAATTTCAACCCGGCCAAGATCTTTATGGGGGATGGGGGGGCCATGTTCCTTGGATTCATGCTGGGGGCGATTTCCGTCCAGGGGACTTTGAAAGGCCCGGCGGCCATTGCCCTGAGCGTGCCGGTCCTCATCTTGGGCCTGCCCTTCTTCGACACGGTCTTTGCCATCATCCGCCGCTTCCGGCGGGGACGGCCCATCTACGCGGCGGACAACGGCCATGTCCACCACCGTTTGCTGGCCATGGGCCTGAGCCAGCGGGAGGCGGTGATGGTCATGTATCTGGTCAGCTGTTTCCTCGGCATCCTAGCCCTTAGGATTGCGGGGATGAACAGCGCGGCCAGCACCTTGACTCAGATTGTGGCCGGGGTCATCCTGCTCCTTGGCGTCCGCCGGCTGGGGACAAGCACGCTGGGGCGGTTCAAAGACCGCCTGGGCGGCTAAGGAGGTCCCTCCATGGACGTACTCCTTGTCTTTGGCACCAGGCCGGAGGCCATCAAGATGGCTCCTGTCTACCGGGCCCTCCGGGAAGGACCCCTAAGGCCCATCGTGGCCGTCACCGCCCAGCATCGGGAGATGCTCGATCAAGTCCTTGAGCTTTTTCAGATCCCCGTCGCTTACGATTTGAATATCATGCGGGAGGGCCAAAGCCTGACCCAGGTGACCGGGCTGGTCCTGGGCGGGCTGGCCCAGGTCCTCGAGGAAGTTCGGCCCCGGCTGGTCTTGGTCCATGGGGATACCACCACTACCTTCGCTGCCAGCCTGGCAGCTTTTTATCAGCAGATCCCCGTCGGTCATGTGGAAGCGGGCCTTCGCAGCCATGACCCCTACAACCCCTACCCCGAGGAGATGAACCGGCGGCTGACCGGCTCCTTGGCCGCCTTGCATTTTTGTCCAACGCCCCTGGCCAGGGAAAACCTCTGCCGGGAAAGCGTCGCCCCCGACCGGATCTATGTTACCGGGAACACCGTCATCGACGCGCTGCTTTCAATCGTTGAGGAAGACTACCAGTTTCAAGACCCCACCCTCCGCTCTTTGGACTTTGCGGGGCGGCGGGTCCTGGTGGCAACGGCCCACCGCCGGGAGAATTGGGGAGGGCCCCTGCGGGACATTATGCTGGCCTTGAAGGATTTGGCCGACCGCTTCCCCGATGTAGAGGTGGTCTTCCCCGTCCACCGCAACCCGCAGGTGCGCGAGCCCGCGCAGGCCATCCTCGGCGGGGCTCCCCGGGTCCATCTGATTCCGCCCCTTCCCTACGGCGAGTTTGCGAACCTGTTGGCCCGCTGCCATCTGGTCCTCACCGACTCGGGCGGCCTCCAGGAGGAGGCGCCGGCCCTGGGCAAACCGGTCCTCGTCCTAAGGGAGAAGACGGAGCGGCCCGAAGGAGTGGCCGCGGGGACTGTGCGGCTGGCGGGGACAAGGCGGGAGACTGTCCTCCAGGAAGCGGAGAGGCTCCTTGTCGACTCTGAGGAGTACGGCAGGATGGCCCGGGCGGTGAACCCCTACGGGGATGGGATGGCAGCCGCCAGGATCCATCAGGCCCTGCTCCATTACTTTGGCTTGGGCGAGCGGCCCCTTGATTTTCGTCCCGGCGAGGAGGGATGATGGTGCCCCGGGCAAAACCCAGGGAGATGAAGACTCTTGAGCTTGAGTGGCGCCGCTTCACCCGGGCCGTCATGGGTCTTTTTGGGTTCTTGCTCATTGCCATGATCCTCAGACAACAACTAGAGATGGGCATCCACCGGCAGCTTTGGGCCGATCCCGCCCAGCGGGTTTTTTGCGAGCTGGAGGGGCGGGCCGACTGGGTGGAGATCATCGTCGAGGGGGAGCCCCTCCGGGGGCCGGCCACCCTGGCGGAGCTGAAGGAGCATGGGGAGGCCATCGCCAGGGCTCTGGGGCTGGATCCCGAAGGGATGACGGTGGAAAGCGAGGCTAGATCCTTGATGGGCTCCGTGGGCCTGCGGGGCGTCCTGGGCGATGGGGAGCGGATCTTGGTCCTGGCCCAGGCGGTTAGCCCCCAGGCCTGGGGAGCGGGCCCGGAGCCCGAGACTAATCTCATCGTGCAATGGACGAGCCGTCGCCTGCCCGATGATCTCCTCTACCGGCGGCGCCGGCTGGCAAGGCCCCTGCGCCAGGGAGATTCCAAGCTGCGCCGGTTTTTCGCAGGGATGCCCCCTCTCGCGCGGGAGCGGGTCACAATCAGCGGTCAGACTCCCTTATCTTTGGAATTAGTCCTGGCCAGGGTCGATGGAGCCTTGGAAAAGGTGGGCGGCAGGCGTCTTTCGCCCCTGGCCGCGGGCCGGATCGCCGCCTATTGCCCCTTGGCTCCCCCCGGGGATGGGGAGGCCAACCTGTTCATCGAGCTTGCTCCCCTGGAAGGAGGGACCCGGCTGGCGGTTGCCGCCGGCAGGGAGATTTGAGCTGAGTGGAAGTTCCTTTTTCGGGCAGCAGCGTATAGAGAGGAAATTACTGGGGAGAATATACCCGTGTTGAATCCATGGTGATTCCACGGGTTATTATTTTGTCCGAAAGGGGTTGTGGGAAATTGAATAGGTTGGTGCGATTGCCTCTCACGTGGGCCGGCTCGCTCCTGCGGGGGCTTGGCCGGGCCGCAGGCAGGATTCCCTGGCGAAGGGTCCTGGGGCCCCTCCTGTTGCTCGGGATCCTGGGGGTCTCCTGGACGATGATCGGAAACCGTCCCTTGCCCTTCCGAGAAAGGATCTCCCTGCCTGCTCCTATGGAAGAGGCTGAGGAGACTTGGGATCTGACGGGGACCTTGCTTGGGCGGGAGCTCATCGCGAGGCTCCTTGCTTCATCCCAGCTGACCTGGGATGGGGCCTTGGATGAGGTGCCGGTCATGGCCCGGGGGAGGATGCGGCAGGGACCGGAAAGCCTCATTTGGCCGGTGGAAGGCCGCATTACCAGCGCCTTCGGCTGGTACCGGCATCCCTTGTACCGGGATTGGCGCTACCATCCTGGTTTGGAGTTTGCCGTCAGGGACGGGGAGCCCATCCGGGCGGCCCTAGGCGGCCGGGTGCAGCTGGTGGAAGAGACTGCCCCGGGCTACTTCCGGGTGGTCCTCGAGCACGGCGACGGCTGGCAGACCACCTACGACAATCTCGACCAGGTGAGCGTAGGGCGCGGCTTGGATGTAGGCCAGGGCCAACCCATCGGCTGGTCGGGAGGCGGGAGTCTCCTCTTTTCCCTGCGCCATGAGGGCAAGGCCGTCGATCCTCGCCAGTTTGTCCGCTGAAGGGACCTCCGTGGAGCCTGACATATTCCCCCTGCCGCCGCATATAAATGTACAAAAACGGCGAGGGGGCGCCCGTGATGAGGGATTACATCCGGCGACGGGTGATCGATATCGGACAATACATTGTTACGACCAGCGCCACCGTCAGGCAGGCAGCCATCGTATTCGGTGTGAGCAAGAGCACCGTCCACAAGGATGTTACGGAGAGGCTCCCCGGGGTGAATAAGGAACTCGCCCGCAGGGTTAAGCGGGTGCTGGATGCCAATAAAGCGGAAAGGCACATCCGGGGCGGGGAGGCCACCCGCCGCAAGTACCGTAAAAGCGAGCAGGCTTCCTAGGAGGAATTCCCCCGGGCCTGGCGAAAACATCCAACAAATCCAGCTTCTGGTCGATGATGGCGACCAGCCAAGGAAGGGGCCGTTGGATGTTTTCTGCTGAAATTGGCGTCGATCTGGGGACAGCTAATGTTTTTATCTACCTCAAAGGTGAAGGGATCGTCCTGCGGGAGCCTTCCGTCATTGCCTACCACCAAGGCACCAACCGGGTGCTGGCCGTTGGACGGGAGGCCCAGCAGATGATTGGCCGCACTCCCGCGGATGTGGTGGCCGTCCAGCCCCTCCGGGCGGGGGTGGTTGCCGATTATCAGGTGGCCCAGATTATGCTGCAGCATTTCATCCGACGGGCTGCACCCGGCCGGCTCCGTCCTTTCCGGCCCCGGGTGCTTCTTTGTGTCCCCTCCGCCAGTACCGATGTGGAGCGGCGGGCGGTGGTGGAGGCGGCCCGGGAAGCGGGAGCCAAGGAAGTCCAGCTGGTCTCCGAGCCAATGGCTGCGGCCATCGGCGCCGGCCTTGACGTGGTCTCCCCCCGGGGATCCATGGTGGTCGATGTGGGCGGCGGCACGACGGATATCGGGGTCATCTCCCTGGGGGATGAGGTGACCAGCCACTCGGCTCGGGTGGGGGGCAACGATTTCGACGAAAGCATTGTCCGCTGCGTGCGGCGGGCCTACAACCTCATCATCGGCGAACGGATGGCCGAAGAGGTGAAAGTAGCCTTCGGCTCTTTGAACAGCGATGTCAGCGGGACCATGGAGGTCCGGGGCCGGGATGTGGTGACCGGTCTGCCCAAAGCCGCGCACATCTCCGCGCGGGATGTGTCGGCGGCCTTGGCGGAGATTGCCGTGATGATGGTCGATGCCGTCCGGCAGGTCCTGGAGAGGGTGCCCCCGGAGCTTGCCGCGGATATCAGCGAGGATGGCATTGCCTTGACTGGAGGCGGCGCCCAGCTGGGCGGCCTGCGGGAGCTTCTGGCCAAGGAGACGGGCCTGCGGGTGAATCTGGTCGAGGACCCCTGCTCCTCGGTGGCCCTGGGGATGGGCATGATTCTGGAGGGAAAAGTAAAACTTAATCGGTTCTTGTAGCTCAAGAAAGGACCTCCCTTTGCCGAAGACTTAACTGAAGGGGGGTTTTGCTTTGCTTAGGGGGATCTATACGGCGGCGGCGGGCATGCTGGTGCAGCACGCCCACAACGATGTCGTCGCCAACAATCTGGCTAATGCGAGCACGCCCGGCTTTCGCCGGGACAGGATCCTTGTCCGCTCCTTCCCCCAGCTCGACCTTTACCGGACCCCTGAGGGCGCGCCCATAGGGCCCTTGACTGCCGGGGCCGCGGTGGAAGAGGTGGTGCCGGACATGATGCCCGGTCCCATCAAGTTCACCGGCAATGATCTGGATCTAGCCCTGGATGGCCCGGGGTATTTTGCCGTGGCAACGCCCCAGGGCATCGCCTACACCCGCAGCGGGTCCTTCATGCTGGACGGAGAAGGATATCTGGTGACGAAGGATGGCGATCGTCTCTTGGGGCGAAACGGCCCCCTGGCCGTTTCCGGACCGGTGACGGTGACCGGGGAGGGAGTTGTCTTTTCCGGAGGCGAGGCCGTGGATGCACTTTTGATCGTGGACTTCCCCCCGGGGGTGATCCCGGAAAAGATGGGAGGGAGTCTAGTCGCCGGGCCGGTTGCGCCCATTGAGGAGGTGAGGGTCAGGCAGGGTCATTTGGAGATGGCCAACGTTAACGTGGTCAAGGAAATGATCGACTTGATCGCAGTGATGCGGGCCTATGAGGCCAACCAGAAGATTATCCAGGCCCATGACGAGACTTTGGGCAAAGCGGTAAACGAGATGGGCAGGAGCGTATAGGCTGGACTGCGACCCTTCGCGAGGCCTTAGGCCGCTGACCGACTGAGGCGGCCTCCTACCTGCCAGATTCCATCAAGACTTCGCTCAGGGAGGATAATGCGCTATGATGCGTTCTTTGTGGACCGCCGGGTCAGGTATGACTGCCCAGCAGTTCAACATTGACACTATTGCCAACAACTTGGCCAACGTCAATACCGCCGGCTTCAAGAAGAGCAGGGTAGATTTTCAGGATCTTTTGTACCAGTCCGTTCGCTACGCGGGGACTCCCGTCACCCAGGGGGCCCAGATCCCAACGGGCATCCAGATCGGCCATGGGGTCCGGCCGGTGGCCACCCAGAAGATCTTCACCCAGGGGACTTTTCAGCAGACGGACAACCCCTTAGACCTGGTCATTGAAGGAGAGGGCTTTTTCCAGGTCCTCCTGCCCGACGGCACCATCGCCTACACCAGGGACGGGGCTTTCAAGATGGACGGGCAGGGGAGGCTTGTCACCTCCGATGGCTTCACTTTGGAGCCTGAGATCCTGGTGCCCTCCAACACGGTGACCGTCAGCGTCGGCGCCGACGGCACAGTCACCGCCGTCCTCGACGGGGAGAGCGAGCCCCAGAACCTGGGGTCCATCGAACTTGTCCGGTTCGTCAATCCCGCGGGCCTGCAAAGCTTCGGCCGCAACCTGATGCTGGCCACGGCCGCATCGGGCGATCCCATCCCGGGGACCCCGGGCCTTGAGGGCTTTGGCGCCATCGCCCAAGGGTATCTTGAAATTTCCAACGTAGTAGTCGTTGAGGAGATGGTGAACATGATCATCGCCCAGCGGGCCTACGAGACCAACTCCAAAGCCATCCAAGCCTCCGACGAAATGCTCCAGACGGCCAATAACCTGAGGCGATAGTGGAGGTGTCTAGATTGAAGTGGGCGGCGATTTGGGCCCTGGCTCTGCTAATGCTATGCTCGTCCATTGCTTTGGCCGGGGAGGGAGCCGTCATTACCCTGCTGGAGTCTGCCGTCGTCCCCGGCGGGGACATAACCCTCCGCCAAATCGCCCACATTGAGGGGCCGCCGGAGATCGGCGAGGTAGTAGTCGGCCGGGCGCCCTTCCCGGGTCAGAGCCGACGAGTCCATCGGGGTTATGTCCTGGTGCGCCTGCGCCAGGCAGGGATCCGGGACGCGGCAGTCGTCGGGGCCGAAGAGGTTGAGGTCCGGACTAAGCTCCAGGCCGCAGAAGGGGAGCCCATCCAGGTCCTTCTAACTGCGGTGGACATCCCCTACAACCAAATCATCAGTGAAGATATGCTGCAGGTAGACGTCCTGCCCGCGGCCGAGGCTCCCCCCGGGGCCCTAAAGTCCCCAGAGGAGGCGGTGGGCAAGCGCTCAACCAGATACCTGCGGGCAGGTTCAGTCCTCACCGACGGGGCCTTGGATGCGGTGCCCCTCATCCAGCGGGGCCAGCAGGTTGAGATCCTGGCCATGGTCGGCGATGTATCGGTCAGCGCCCCGGGCATCGCCAGATCCGACGGGCGCCGGGGCGAACTCATCCCAGTTGTCAATTCCCTTTCCAACCGGATAGTCCACGGGATTGTCCTCGATGGGGAAAGGGTGCTGGTGAAATAGGTGGTGAAGGAATTGTCCAGATCGGCAATGTACTTAACTGCTATTCTCCTTTGCCTGTCGTTGAGTCTAGGCGCGGGGGCCTCCTCTTTGTGGAGTACGTCCCGCTCGATGTATACGGAGACGAAAACCAGGCAGGTGGGCGATCTGATCACCCTGGTCATCGTCGAAAGCTCCCAAGCGATCCAAAGGGCGGAAACGTCAATGGGCCAAAGCAGCGAAGTCTCCGTCAAGCCTGGCGGAGGGATCCTGTCCACCCTCCTTCCCTTCTTGAAGCTGGGGGGAGGGGATCAGGCCAAAGCTTCGGGCCAGACGGCCAGGGGCGGCACCCTCACGGCCCAAATCACCACCCGGGTCGTTGAGGTCCTTCCCGGGGGGAATCTGCGCATCGAAGGCCGGCAGGTCATCACCATCAACGATGAGGAGCAGGAGCTGATGGTGTCGGGCATTATCCGTCCCGAGGACATCACCCGGGACAATAAGATCCTGTCGACTTATGTGGCCGATGCCGACATCCGCTTCACCGGCGCAGGGCCTTTGGGAGAAAAGCAAAAGCCGGGGCTGTTGACGAGGTTGTTCAATTGGCTGTTCTAATGGCGGAGGTGAAGCCGTTGCCTAAGAAGCTAATCAGCGCTGCCTTGCTGATCCTGGCTCTGTCCGGGATCGTCTGGGCCAGCGATGGACCCCAAGTTGGGATCATCCCTGTCGAGCCCCTCGTCCGGGTGAAAGACATCGCCCGGGTGCAAGGGGTGCGGGACAACCAGCTGGTGGGGTTGGGATTGGTGGTGGGGCTCGCCGGGACGGGGGATGGACGGGGGACCTTGGCCAACGTCCAGATGGTGGCCAACATGCTGGCCAACTTCGGCGTCCCCGTTGATGCCCGCTCCCTGCGCACCCGGAATGTGGCCGCGGTGATGTTGACCGCGGACTTGCCCGCCTACGTTCGCCCGGGAGACCGGATCGATGTGACGGTCTCCTCCCTGGGGGATGCCAAGAGCCTGGAGGGGGGCTACCTGCTGCAGACGCCGTTGGAGGCCGCCAACGGCCAGATTTATGCGGTGGCCCAGGGGCCGGTCTCTGTCGGCGGCTTCAGTGCCGGGGCGGGCGGGGCATCCGTCCAGAAGAACCACCCGACGGTGGGCATCGTCCCCAATGGCGCCATCGTGGAGGCGGAGGTGCCGACTTCCTTCCTGGCGGGGGACGAGATCACTTTGCTCCTCCACCGGCCCGATTTCACCACCGCGGCCCGCCTGGCCAAGGCGGTGGATGAAGCCTTTGGCCAGCCGGTCGCCGAGGCGGTCGATCGGGCTGCGGTCCGGGTGAAGGTCCCCCCGGCCTACGAGGATGATGTGGTGGGATTCGTCGCTGCGGTGGAAGAAGTCGTCCTGCGGCCCGATGCACCCGCGAAGGTGGTCATCAATGAACGGACGGGGACTATCGTCATGGGACACCATGTCCGGATCAGCACTGTGGCCGTTGCCCACGGCCCCCTGCGGGTCAAGGTCCAGCCCCGGGTAGAAGTGCACCAGCCGCCGCCCCTGAGCGCTGGGGAGACAGTGGTGGTTGAGACTCCGGAACTGGAAGTGGAAGAGGAAGAACGGGCGATTAGCGTCCTGCGCAGCGGCGCGGATGTGGAGGAGCTGGTGGCCGCGCTCAACGCCATTGGCGCCACCCCCAGGGACATCATCGCCATTCTGCAGGCCATCAAGGCAGCCGGCGCCCTCTACGGGGAGCTGGAGATCATTTGAGGGGAGGGGAAGGCATGCTGCCGGCGCGAGTCAGCCTTTCGGCCGCCGACCTTTGGCTGGGACGACAAACGAGGACGGCCAAGGGATCCTTTGCTGAGGAGCTGGCCAAGGCGGAAGCCAATCTGGAAGAAGTCCAGCTGAAGGAAGCCGCGGTGGAAATTGAAGCCATCTTCCTCCAGCAGCTCCTTGTGCAGATGCGGCGGACGGTGCCTAAAGACGATCACTCCCAAGATTTTTGGCACGACCTGTACGATGCGGAAATGGCCCGGGTGATGGCCGAGAAGGGCGGCTTGGGCCTGGGAGAAATGATCATCGCCCAGCTGAAGAAATAGGTCCGGGGAGGCTCTCCCCGGCTCTTTGTTACTGAACCGCTCTCCAGAAGTTTCCCTCTCCCGCCCGATGGGGCAGGCAGGACTCCCTTTTCTGATCTCGAACATTTAACAGGATCGCAGGTTGATTAGCGGCTGCATCATCCTGCCAGATTTGGCCATAATAACGTAGGTGAGTGCGGGGCTTAGCCTATGAGGAAGGATGGACGTAATGGATAGAGATGGGAGAATTCGGCTGGGGGCTTGCCTGGTAGTCCTCCTGTTGGGGTGGCTGGCCATGGCGAGCCCTGCCTTTGCTGAGGACGAGTTCTGGCCCCAGGAGATGCTGTATCCGGGGCTGACAGGCGTCTGCAAGACGGTAATTGAAGGGGAGACCATCGAGGAGCTCGACGTGGAAGTAATCTCGATCCTGCCCAATCAGGGCCCGGCTGGGGATCTGGTGCTCCTTCGCCTCGGCGGCCCCTTGGTTGAGGAGGTGGGAGGCGTGGGGGCCGGGATGAGCGGCAGCCCCGTCTTCTTCGAGGGGAAGCTGGCGGGGGCCATTGGGTATGGCTTTGACTACACCGATCACCGGCTGGCTTTGATGACGCCCATTCAGGACATGCTGGCCCTGCTGGACTACCTGCCCCGGCAGGTGGACATTGATTTGGAGCTCCCCTACGTTCCCTACAAGACCCCCTTGCTGGTCTCGGGCCTGAGCAGCCGAGCCCAGGATCGCCTCCAGTCCATCCTTGCCCGGCAGGGTTTAGAGGTCCTGAGCCTGCCGGGAGGCGGTTCCGTCCCCTCTGGGACGGGATCCTTGGAGCCCGGGAGCGCCTTCGCGGTGCAGCTCATGCGGGGCGATTTGAACATGAGCGCCCTGGGGACCATCACCTACGTCAAGGACGGAGAGTTTGTCGCCCTCGGCCACCCCTTTCTCAACAAGGGGGATGTGAGCTTTCTGCTGAGCGGCGCGCGGATCCACCGCACTGTGCCCAGCTTGGCCCTGCCCTTCAAACTAGGCTCGCCCACCGTACCTTTGGGGACGATCCACCAGGACAGGGGTGCGGGGCTCGCAGGGCGGATGGGGACCCTCCCGCCCATGATTCAATTGGAAGTGGAAACGGAAGACAGGGACCGGGGCCTGACGCAAGTCACCAGGGCGGAAGTTGTGGCCGATCCTGGTCTTAGTCTCTCCCTCATCGGGACAGGCCTGCTATCGGCCCTCGACAAGGGGATCGACCGCATCGGTCCGGGCACGGCCTGGGTGGAGATGCGGATCGAGGCGGAGGGGATGCCGGAGCCCCTGTTGCGGAAGAATATGTTCTATAGTTCAACGGACATCTCGGCCCAGGCCTTGCTAGAGGCCATTGAGGCCGCCCATCTGATCCAGGAGAATATCTTCGAACCGGTGACGCTCAAGGGCATTTACCTGAAGGCTTCAATCCAGGGAAGCCGGGAGACGGCCCATATCATCAAGGCCATCCCGGCCAAGGAAAAGGTCCAGCCCGGCGAGACCGTCGATGTGGAGATAATCCTCCGGCCTTTCCGCCAGCCGCCGAAATCCATCAGGATCCAACTGGAGATCCCTGCCGACGCCCAGCCGGGAATGCTGCCGGTGACGGTCCGGGGCGGCGGCAGCTATTACTACTATCCCCTGGAGGATCCTTTCCACGAACTGGAGCCCATCGAGTCTGTAGTTCCAGCCGACGGCGAGTGGAGTCCCCCCACCAACCTGGAAAGCTTTGAGAAGCTCCTCCATGAATTTGTGGACCGGGAGACGAACAACGAACTCATCGTCGAGTACCTGCCTTTCTATGAGACCTACGGGGAGCTGGAGGCCTTCGATGAGGCCGAATCCTCCCTCAATTCCCTGACCGGCGGGCCGGAGGGAGAAGGCAAGCGGCGGGCGGGGATCGAGGAGAAGAAGGATGAGTCCCTGGAGGATGAGCGGGAGCCCATCAAGATCCGGGAGGCGACTGATTATGTGGTGGAAGGCTCCCGTACTTTCGAGCTGATCGTTGAGCTTCCGGAAGAGGAAGAGCCCGACACTCCCCGGGTCCAGCCCCGGGAGGAATTCCGCCAGGTGAAATAGCGCGGGGGAATATTGCTCCGCTGCTAGGAATTGCCCTCCCGGGGACGGCAGGATTCATCCCGGGGAGGGAGAACTCTTGATGGAGTGTTGAGGAGCCGCGTTGAATAATTTTGCCAATAAGTACACAAAATAGCAGGGCCAAGGTGGAACTTGCTGAGGAGGGGAGCACAATTGGCGGACAGAAGCAGGGTGAAATTATTAGTACTGATTTGTCTAATCCTGATTATGGCCCAACCGGCCGCAGCGGCGACTATTGAGATCAAGGACATAGTCATTGAGGGCAGCGCCCACGTGGCCGAGGAGGTCATCCGGGGAGCCATCACCCAGACCCAGGTCGGGGGGACATTCAGCGAAGAAGCCGTCAAAGCCGATCTGCAAGGGATCGCTGACCTTGGCTTTTTCCAGGATGTGGGCGCCCGCTTGAACGAAGTGCCTGGTGGAGTCCAGGTCGTCTTCCGGGTGGCCGAAAACCCCGTCATCCGGGATGTGGTGGTTGAAGGGAGCACCATCCTGTCATCGGGAGAGGTGGCCAGGTACTTAGGCGTCGAACCGGGCCAGGTCCTCAACGTCCTGTCCCTCACGGAGGGACTGAAGGGGATGGCCGACCAGATCTTCAACGAACACGGAGTGGCCCTGCGGCCGGCGGACTTGGAGATAATGGAAGACGGGGCCATTAAGCTGAAGGTAGTCGAGACCAGGATCGCGGCCATTGAGATCGCCGGCAACGAAAAGACGAAAGATGAGGTCATCCGCCGGGAGCTCAGGATCAAGCCCGGAGACATCCTGGAGATGAGCAAGGTCTACGAAAGCTTGAGGCGGGTCCTCATGCTGGGCTATTTCGACGAGGTCAAACCCCGGTTTTCTGATGGACCCGATCCGGACCAGACGGTCCTCACCGTGCAGGTGACGGAGCGCAAGACAGGCAGCGCCCACTTTGGCGCCGGCTACAGCTCCGTCGACGGCTTCATCGGGTACATTGAAGTTGCCGATAAGAACTTCCTGGGGAAGGGCCAAGAGGTGAACATTCGCTGGGAGTTCGGCCAGAACAAGAACACTTATGATTTGGGCTTCTACGAGCCCCACCTGGACGCCAAAGGCACATCCTTCGGCTTCAATCTCTACAACCGGGCGTACAAGCGCATTACTCTGGACGAGTGGGACTACACCGACCGGCGCACCGGCGGCAGCCTCACCTTGGGCCGCCCCATGGGCGATTACACCCGGGGGTTGGTGAAGTTTAAGCTGGAGAACACCAAGCTGGAATACCAAAGCGGAAGCCCGTATGATGACGATGAAAGCAGCCTGCGCAGCGTGACCTTGTCCGCCTTGACCAACACTACCGACCATCCCTTCTATCCCAGCAAAGGCTTCAAGAGCCGCCTGTCGGCGGAAATTGCCGGCAAGGTGCTGGGCGGCGATGAGGAGTTCATCAAATACGAGGGCGACTTTGCCAAGTACCTGGGGCTGTCGGAAAAGCACACCTTGGCCTTGCGGGTCAGCACCGGCACCAGCACCGGCGAGCTGCCCAAGCATGAGTATTTCTGGGTCGGCGGCGCCGATACGGTCCGTGGCTACAAGTACGGTGAAAGCCGGGGCGACAAGATGCTGGTCATCAACGGGGAGTACCGGTTCCGGCTGGTGGATGCGGTCCAAGGGGTCCTGTTCATGGACTTCGGCAATGCTTGGGAGGATGAAGCCATGGACCTGGGCGACTTGATGCGGGGCTACGGGGCCGGGATTAGGCTGGACACCCCCCTGGGGATCATCCGCATCGACTACGGCATAGGTGAAGACGGCGGACAGACTTATTTCAGCTTTGGCCAATCCTTCTAGGGGTTTGGAAAAAAGGATTGTTCCCCCCAATTTGTGAGGGAGACAGTCCAGGAAAGGATGAATTGCATGCGGATAGACAAAAGGTTGCTGGGTTTGGTGGTCTTGACGACGGTGCTCCTCGCTGCAGCCGCTAGCAGCTGGGGCAAGGGAGCAGTAGATGTGGGCTACGTCAACTCCCAGGTCTTGCTGGACCAGTACGTCATCCCAACGGTCGAGCCCATTTTGACCCAAGAGCGAGAGCAGCTCCAAGCGCAGTTTGATGAAGCCACCGATGAACTGGAAATCGAAGAGAAGCGCAGAGTCTTCGATGAGTACCAGGCCAAGCTGGACATGCGGCGCCAGGCCCTGGTGGAGGAGGCCCTAGGCCGGGTGCGCGCGGCCATTCAGGAAGTGGCGGTGGCCGAAGGGGTGGACATGGTCCTCGATTACCAGGTGGTCCTCTACGGAGGACGGGATTTGACGGAGCAAGTCCTAGCGAAGCTCGGTTTGTAGCCGACGCTTTTCACTCAAGGAAAACGCGGGGCGGTCGCGGCAGGGAGCTCTCCTCCCTCCCCTGACCGCCCTCTTCCTTTCTCATCCACCAAACCCGTCAAACAGGGCGTGGGATCATCAAGAATCCCCCGGAGCTGGGCATAATACCGATCCGAGGGGGAATGGACATGAACTTGCGCGGAAGCTTCATCCTGGCGGCCTTTCTCTTGGGGGCCCTCTTGGGACTTTGGCAGGGTGCAAAGGTCCAGGTGGGGGTGGTGGACCTGGACCGGATCATGACGGAAAGCCCCCGGGCCCTGGCGGCGGACCGGGAGCTTGCGGCCAAGTACGAGGAGATTTCCCAAAGGATCGAGGAGGAGCTGGCCGTCCTTAGCGGTGATGAGCGGGCGGCGCGGGAGTCGGAAGCCTTCGGTGAATACTTGCAGCTGAAGATGGACCTGGAGGGGCTCCTGACCCAGGCCATCGATCAGGCCATCGACGAAGTCAAGCGCAAACGGGGCATCCAGGTGGTTGTCCACCGGGATGCGGTGAAGCTTGGCGGAGTGGACATCACCGACGATGTGATCCGCTTCCTGGAATAGCTGGAAAAAGTTGCCCCCACTTTGCGGAGAGGAAAAGATGAACAGGCCGTAGAATGTACTCGGGGAATTCCATAGTTGCCTAGAACATGGGAGGAATGACAAATGCGGGGGAAAAAGTCCCGAGTGGCATTGTTTGTTTCCATCGGCCTGCTTCTTCTTTGCGGGGCTGGCCTGGCTAAAGGGGTAATGGGAGGGACAGGCCTTTTCAACATCCCGTCGGCGGATGTGGTCGGGAGCGGAGGGCTCACCCTGGGCTTTCGCCAGTGGGGAGGGGATGGGGTCGCCACCCTGAATTACGGCTTTCTGGACAACTTGGAGGTAGGGGCATCCACCCTCAATCCCCAGAGGGGCGAAACGGAGCTTCTCGGCCATGTGAAGCTGCAGCTGGCTCCGGAAGACCGGGATATGCCGGCCTTGGCCGTTGGCCTGCAGGGCGACTCCTATTACGTTGCCGCCAGCAAAGAGCTGTACCATGGCCTGCGGGGCCACGTAGGCCTGGGCTCCGGCCGGTTTGACGGCCTTTTCCTGGGGGCCAGCGTCGTCCTCAATCCGGTGAGCATCACAACCGACAAGAGCTCCTGGTCCCTGCCGGTGACGACTCTGCTGGCCGAATACGATGGCCAGCATCCCAACGTGGGCCTCAAGCTGGGATTCACTCCCGAGTTGGAGGTCAGCGTCGCGGCCAAAGACTTGAAAGAGCTGAATCTAGGGGTGGGCTTCACCACCAGGTTCTAAGGGGACCAAAGGAGGGTTTCCTTTGTCAAGACGACTGATCGCATGCTTGATGGTGCTGGTCTTGTCCATGTCTGCAAGGGCCTGCGTCGGCAGCCGCCCCTGGGGTATGGGCGGGGCCTTCGTGGCCGTGGCCGATGACGGCGCCGCCGTCTACTGGAACCCCGCGGGCCTCATCCAGCTTCAGGACAAGGAGGTCCAATTCACTGCGACGTTGGTTGAAGAAGGGGGCTTTCGCTACCGGTACTTCTTGGCCTACACCGAACCTGATACGGGCCTGGGGGCCGGTGGCATCAGTTGGATTCAATCCCGAACGCCCCTCGGTGCAGTCGACACCGACGGTCACGCCTTTACTTACTCCTACGCCCGGGAGCTGGCTGACGACTTCGCCTTAGGCGTCAACGTCCGCTATGAGCGGCGGCGGAAGGACACTAAAGACAGGCCTAAAGCATCCGGCTACTCCGTGGACATAGGGGCTTTGTTTGCCGTCGGCCCCCGGCTGCAGGCAGGCCTCCTCCTCCAGGACGTCTTCGCCACCGATATCGAGTGGAAGGACGGCGACCGGGTGGAGCAGGGGGTCAACTTCAGGCCGGGCCTTGCCTGGCGGCCTGCGGACAACCTCCTCCTGGCCGTCGACCTGTACAACACATCCAAACTCTTTGATGAAGGCAGCAGCCTCCGGCTGGGGGGCGAGCTGACCGCGGGCGATCTTAAGCTCAGGGCGGGGGCCGACCGCCAATTCGAGGTGGGCACCGTCTGGACCGCGGGGATCGGCTACGGGAATGGCCCCTGGCAGGTGGACTACGCGATTCTCACCGGGGTCGATGAGTGGCAGGTGGATGTGCAGCAGGTGGGCCTGACCTATCGTTTTTAGTTGGAGCTGATCAGTCTTGCAAAAGATCGGGGGCCTGCTCGATGGCTATTGCCTGAGGGAATTCATCGGTCCCTTCATGGCCTGCATCGGAGGCTTTACCATCATCCTCGTCAGCGGGCTGCTTTTTGAGCTGACGGATCTGATCCTGATAAGGCGGGTCCCAGCCGCGGCGGTCTTTCGAATGCTGTTTTATAAGCTGCCGGGGATCGTGGTCCTGGCCCTTCCCGTCGGCGTCCTCTTCGGCACCCTCTTAGCTTTAGGCCGCCTGGTGAAGGACGGGGAGCTCACCGTCATCCGGGCTTTGGGCCGGAGCTTCCCCCGGATCGCCGCGCCCTTTCTCCTCGCGGGGCTCTTGGTGAGCCTCATCGTCTTTTGGGCCAATGAATCAATCGTACCCAGGTCCAATCACGCCTATGAGAATCTGGTGCGCCGCTACATCCTCCAGGAAGTAACGCCTTTGATCAGGGAGCAGGTCTTCTTCAAAGGGGCCGATGGCTGTTTTTACTATATCGAAGAGGTGGACGCGGGTTTTCTGCGGGGGATCTTCATCTACGATCCCACCCCGCCCGCGCGCCTCGTCACCGCGCGGGAAGGATCCATCGGGGAAGGATATTGGCAGCTAGTCGACGGGGTCTTGCGGGAGCTGGACGATGAAGGCTTCGTCGCGATGGAAATCGGCTTTGCCCGTCTGAATTTCCCCGTCCCGGAACGCATTGATGCCCATCTTACCCAGCAGAAATCTACCGACGAGATGAACCGGCGGGAGCTGGGGAAGCACATCCAGCTCTTTGCGGGAAGCGGGGTCAACCTCACCCCCGTCCTGGTCGACTATCACCTCAAGCTCGCCCTGCCCCTGGCCAGCCTCATCTTCGCCCTCCTGGCGGCTCCCCTCGGCACCTGGTCTTCGGGACGGTTCTTCGGCATCACCGCCAGCCTCATCGTCGTCTTCGCCTACTACGTGCTGACGGCCCTTTGCCGCTCCTTGGGGATCAACGCCGTCCTCCCGCCCCTGGCCGCGGCGTGGGCGCCGAACGGCGCTTTGGCGGCCCTGGGGGCCTACCTTCTCTGGCGGGTCGACCGCATCTAGCCCATGAATTAACAAGAGGTTCGCCCCTGCGAAGAGCCGAACTAACCTGACGGTGATTAATAATGGGGCGTCCCCGGGGATATCTGCTGCTTCTTCTTTGTTGCATCTGTCTTGCACAGCCGGTCGATGGTGCTTTGCCGCAGGCTCTAACCTTTGCCGAAAGCATCGAATATGATCCTGCCCGGGGAGCGGTCACCGCTCGGGGGCAGGTGGTCCTCAGCTACGCCGACGGCGAGATCCACGCGGATGAGGCGGTTTACCTTTGGGATGAGGACCTGTTTCTTTTCTCCGGGAATGTGGTCATCATCGGGGACGGAGAGGAGATCACCGCAGCCAAAGCCCAGTACCAGGGAGGTCAGCTGACCTTGGCCAAGGCCGCGATGGTCCAGGGTGAATTCATCCTCCGGGCGGACCAGGTGACCATCTCCCCCGAGCTCATCCTCGCAGCGGACGGGTCCCTGACCACCTGCGACCTGCCCACCCCCCACTATGGGCTCTTCGCCGGGGAAGTCCGCATCCATCCGGGGGATAAGATCATCATCAAAGGGGCCGCCTACCGGGAAGGGACCGTCACCCTCTACTACTGGCCCGTTCTCGTCATCCCCCTCGGGGAGGAATTCAACCTGCCTTTTCCCCAGCTTGGCCGGGGCCCTGAAGGGCTTTTCCTGAAGACGGCCTTCCCCTACCTGCTGCCATCGGGGGGCTGGGGGACTTTGCACCTCGACTACTTTCAAGGGGAAGGACCAGGTTTGGGCCTTGCCCACATCTACCAGCGGGACGGGAAAGGACGCGGCGAGGCCCGCTTTTACTGGCAGGACGGCCTCGAGGAGTTTTCTTTAGAGCACAGGTTTTACCTCCCCGACATGAACCTGGGAGTCGGCCTTGCCTGGGATGGAGCCTGGCAAAGCCACGCCTGGCTGGAGGGGGAGAATGACTTTGGCGCGGTTGCTTTCCGGCAGGATGAGTTCCTTGAGGTTTTCTTCAACCGCGATGGCCCCTTATATCTACTGGGCCAGGCCTTGTGGCTTCCGGATTCCTTCCAGTACCAGGCCAGGGCGGAAAGGATCCTCGGGGACCACAGAATCTACCTCGCCGGGGAAAGGATGGCAAACCCTGGTGAAGATGAGACTTGGGAGGTCCTCTCCCGGGAGCCGGAGCTTGGTTGGTCCTGGTCCTTCCTGGGGGGAGAGATTGGAGCGGCCTTGGGCCGGTATTTGGAGATGCCCTCCGGCAGGCGCGCCTTTCGGCTGATGGGGGAAGGGCTCCTCTGGGACCGATCCCTGCCCATCGGGGATAGGAGCAGGATCGGCGGGGGAGGACGGATCCGGGCCTCATCCTACAGCACCGGAGACGGCGCCGTGGTCGGGGAGGGACGGTTGTTCATCGAGCATGCTCCATCTTCCTCGTGGCTTCTGCGGGGCCAGTACAGCCGGCAAGATGTGTGGGGCCGCTCGCCCTTCGGGTTCGATGCCGAATCCCCGGCGGAGGAGCTGGCGGCCCGCATGGAAGGGGAGGCCCTCGGTCTTTCCTTCAGCCTGGAGACCGGCTATGATTTAAGGGGACGGGCCTTTCGGCCGCTGCAGGGGGCCGTCTCCGCCGGCGGAGACTCCTGGTACCTCACTGCCTGGGGAGAGTGGGGGATCCCCTCCGGGACCCTCCAAGGGGCTGGAGGGCTTCTGGCCGTCGAGTCCCGGGGAATCCTCTTCCAGGGAGGGGCGAGCTACGATTTTGCCACATCCTCCTGGCAGGAGCTGAACCTGGCGGGAAGCCTGCCCTTGGGGCCGAGTCTCACTGCATCCTTGGTCCTCCATCGGGATCTGGGCTGGGAAGCTGCCTTGAAGTGGCGCCTCCATTGCCGGACCATCGCTTTGCGCTGTGAACCGGGGGCCATTTGGATTGACTACTCCCTTGGGGAGCCCCAAGACCTCCATCCCTGGGCCATGTGGGAGGGGGAGTGATCTTGCGCCTTTTGCCTTTGATACTGGTCCTGCTGGCCCTGGGGGGGTGCGCTTTTCCCCAGGAAGAACTCCTTCTATCCTCCTTGCCGGAGTCCTTTGGCGAAAAGGTGATCATGAGGGGGAGGCTCAAGGGGGATTTGGAGTGGTCAATTGCCGCCGATCGCATCCTTTGGGAGGAGGAGGGAGCCCGTTTGGTGGACATCTCCGAGGGGACCCTCCACCTAGCAAGCCCCATCTTTTTCCAGGCCGCAGGAGGGATCTGGAAGGAGGGGACCTTGGAGCTGACAGGGGCTGCGCTGAAGACGGGTGATGTCGGCATAAGGGCGGATAAAGTCATCCTGAGGGAGCATTCTGCGGAGTTTTTCGGGTCGGGGAAGATCGTCTTGGAGGTGGCCGGTGATGCGTAGGATTGCAGCTTTCTTGCTTGTTTTCCTCCTGGCCATGCCCGCGCTGGCCGTTGAAATCCAGCTCGAGGGAGAAGCCGACGTCCCCTGGGGGTCCTTCGATCTGAAAGAGGGGATCTACACCATCAGGCCCCAATCGAAACCGATGACCATCACGGCGGACGACTTGGTGATTACCGCCTGGGAGCTGGAATACCGGGAGAAGGAGGGCCTTGCCCTGATCCAGGGGGATGTGACCTTGGCGGGGGAAGACTTTTCCGCCAAGGGGGAAAGGCTCCGGGCGGACTTTGCCCAGGGCGAGTACATCCTGGAAGGGAGCGTCTCTTTGACCGCGGGCGACTTTGAAGCCGCGGCCCAGACCCTCACCTACCGCCCGGGCCTGATCGAAGTTGCGGGCTTTTGCGAAATCATCCTGCCCGAGGGGAGCTTGCAGGGCCAGCATTTCCAGATTGACCTGGAGACAGGCAGTCTCCTGGGGTTCGGCCCGGCCCAGCTCACTTTCAAGTAGTTGGCCCCCCATGCAGGAATTACATGGGGGGACGGCATTTCCCCTGTGCTATAATGAAACGCAGGTAGGAGGGGATTTGCCCATGTTTGCACTGTTGCGGGATGGTTTTGCCGGGGATCTCATCATCCTGCTTCTGGTCAGCATTTTGCTGGGCTCCTTGGGCGCAAGCGCCATCGCGGCCGCCGTGGACAACTACTTTGGCGATACCGTCAACGAACTCATCGGGGATTATGGCGAGTTCGACGTGATCATCCACGTGCGGGAGGAAGTCCAGGATGCCGCTGGCCAGGAGATGGAGCGGATAGTCGCGGAGAAGCTTCCCGGGGCCGTCTACAAGAAGGGCTTGACCGTTGCCGGACAAGCTAATTTTTTCCTGTCTCTGCCTCCAGAGCTGCGCAACCGCGGGATCCTGGAGGGCCTAGGGGGCATTGTCGGCGATCTTCCCGGCTACAGCGGCCTGACCTACATCATCGAACCAGCCATCACCATCAACAGCGTCCATCCCGGAGTGCGCTCAGAATTATGGGAAAAGATGGAACAAATCCCAGGAGTTGACTTTATCTTCCGCCAGGGCAACAACCTCCTGGTTCTCCTCGATTCCGTCGACTGCGCGCCCCAGGTGAGCCAGGCTTTGGAAGAGCTCCTCGCGGGCTATCAAGTCCTGGAGGTGCGCCTCCCCATCGGCTATGCCGCCCAGGATGTGGAGGCCCTGTCGGAACAGGTGCGGGCGGGCATCGCCCGGGAGCTAGGCCCCAGGGTGCTGAAGGATGTGACCTTTGCCCGTCAGGGGGAGGATACCCAGTCTTTCTTGAAGGCCCTTGCGGAGATGCGCCGTTTTCTGTTGAGTTATGCGGCCAAGGTGGACATCCACCTGGAAGGTGACGCTCCCCTGTGGGTGGGCGACAGCGTCATCGTCCCCGGGGTCGATGACCCCATAGTGGTTGAAGTCACCGAGGTTAGCGGGAGCCTGGCCCGGGGAGTCATTACTAAGGGGGACTTGCGGGGCGTCCCCCAGCTCGTCCAGACGGGACGCCGCCTCTTGGCCAGCGGCGAGGAGGGTCCGGAGGTGGGGCGGGTTGAGATCCGCAATGAGCGCTTGCAGCTGATCCAGACCATCGATGAAAGCCTCATCCTCGTCGGGGAGCTGGACGCCCTCGCCCAAGAAGCCAAGGGCGCGGTGGACAACGCGGAGAAGACCCTGAGTACCTTTCACCAGGCCCTTTACAAGCTAGAGGAACTGCAGCTGCAGCTCCAGACCCTCACCCAGAATCTGCAGCCGGCCCTGGAAGGCCAGGGGACGAGCTCCCAGATCTTCCTGTCCTTGCTGATTAACAGCCTCTTCAAGGACATGCTGGGTGATGGGGGAAGCCAGGTAGGGGTCATCGGCGATCTGGACGTGGCGTTGATGCGGGACAACTTGGATAACATCGCGGCCCGACTGGAAGCGGTGCGGCAGGTGGACCTCGATGCCGTCATCCATCAGATGCAGCAAGTCCGGGATGCTCTGCCCCAGCTTCAGGAAGAGGACATGGGCCGGTCGGTCCGGCTGATCAACAGCTACATCGCCGGCCAGGTCATCCCAGGGGAGAAAATTGACCTTCTGGTCGATGATGCCGTCAGTCCCCGGGAGGCGGAGCGGGCTGTGCAGGAAGAGCTCGACAATGAGTACATCTCCGTCCTCAGCACCCCTGCCGGAGTGGTCCGGCCCAACACCAGGGCGGAGCTGTTTCGGGTCCTGCGGGAAGTGCGGGGGATCATCGCGGGCCTGGCCGCGATCGTCTTCACCGTATTGACCCTAATCTTGGACCATGCCACCATCCTGAGCGCGGGGCGGCGGCTGCTGGCCGGCAAGAAGGGCCTCCGTCGCGTTCTGAATCCAGTCTTCGTCTTTGGGGCCTTGACGGGGGCGGCTTTGCTGGTGCCAACCTACATTTTGAGCCGGGCCAACATCCCCTTCATGGGCCTTGGCCAGGCCCTTGGGTGCGGTCTGCTCCTTGGGCTGTTGACCGCCTTGCTGGCCGAGAGGCTGAGCCCCGTCGATGACAGCGAGATGCTGGCCGGGGAGGCCCTAGGTTTGACTTACGCCCAGATTATGCGGGAGATCGTGGTGCCCGCGGCGCGGCCGGGACTCTTGCAGCTCCTCAGCCGCTGCCGGCGGAAGTTCGGTTAGGGGGGACGGCTATGCTGAAACTAGTGAACTTGACAAAACGCTACGGCCAGACTTTGGCCCTCGACGGCTTCAATCTTGAGGTGTCCCCCGGGGAGCGGGTGGTCATCATGGGACCTTCCGGCTGCGGCAAGTCCACGGCCATCCGCTGCATCAACCGGCTGACGGAGCCGGATGGGGGAGAGATTTACTTCCAGGGCCTGTCGGTCCTGGATATGGGGCACCGAGAGCTCCTCGATATGCGGAAGAGGATCGGCTTTGTCTTCCAGCACTTCAACCTGATTCACCGGTTGAGCGCTTTGGAGAATGTCATGTTTGGCCTGGTCATGGCGGGGATGGACCGCCGCCAGGCCAAGGAGCAGGCCATCGAGGCCCTGGCCAAGGTGGGCCTGACAGGCGATCTCGATAAGCGCCCGGGGGAGCTTAGCGGCGGGCAGCAGCAGCGGGTGGGGATCGCCCGGGCCTTGGCCCTCGACCCGGTCCTGATGCTGTGGGATGAGCCGACGGCCTCCTTGGATCCCATCCTGGTCTGTGAAGTCTTGGATGTGATGGAGGAGCTGGTGGCGACAACCCAGACAACTATGGTCATCGTCACCCACGAAGTTGCCTTTGCCCGGCGGGCTGCGGACAGGATTGTGTTGATGGACAAGGGGAAAGTAGTGGAGGAAGGCCCGCCCGATGAGGTCTTCACCAGCCCTTCTTCGGAAGTCGGCCGCAAGTACCAGCGTCTCTTGGTAGCCTAAATTATTCATTCCCCACATCCCCCGGCCGTGGTATAATAGAATAACCAATCGAAGGAGTTCATGCCATTGCTGGACATCAACGGCATTCAACGCATGCTGCCCCACCGCTATCCTTTTTTGCTGGTTGACCGGATCATTGAACTGGAGCCGGGTCAGCGGGCGGTGGGCCTGAAGAATGTGACCATCAATGAACCCTTTTTCCAGGGGCACTACCCCCAAAACCCCATCATGCCCGGGGTCCTCATGGTGGAGGCCATGGCCCAGGTCGGGGGGATTGCCCTCCATGGAGCCTTGGAGCAGGGCGAAGGGAAGCTGCCCCTCTTTGCCGGGATCGATGGCGTGCGGTTTCGCCGGGTGGTCCGGCCGGGGGATCAACTGCGCATTGAAGTTGATGTCCTAAAAGCCCGGCGTGGTTCGGGCAAAGTCCATGGCCGGGTCCTGGTGGAAGATGAGGTTGCGGTGGAAGGGGAGCTGTTGTTTTTCTTTGCTAGGCCCGAGGAATAACTCAGGGGGTTAAACAGATGAAGATAATGCTCATCGCCGGCGATGCCGCCGGTGATGCGAGCGGTGCCGAGCTTGCTGAAGCTGTGCTGCAGGCCGCACCCCAGGCCCGTCTTTTCGGGATGGGGGGAGCGTTGATGAAGGAGGCGGGAGTCCGGCTCCTTTTCAATCCCACCACCATGACCGCGCTGGGGCTGTTGGAAGGCGTCAAGAAGGGCAACATCATGCGGCGGGTCCTCCTGCGGCTGGGGGAAGTGATGGCCAAGCAGGACCCGAAGGTCGTCGTCCTCATTGACTTTCCCCAGTTTAATGTCAAGCTCGGTCAGATGGCCAAGGCCAAGGGCATCCCCGTCCTTTTCTATCTCAGCCCCGCCTCCTGGCCCAATGCCCGGGCCCGGCCGGGGAAGCTCCTCGAAGCAGCGACGAAGATAGTCACGGTGTTTCCCTTCGATGTGGACCCTTACCAGCAAGCTGGGGCCGACATCGACCATGTGGGGCATCCCCTCCTCGATCAGGTGCCTCCTGCCAACAGCCCGACGGAGGGCGTTGTCTGCCTCTGTCCGGGAAACACTCTGGAAGATATGAGGAGGAATCTCCCATCCCTCCTCAAAGGGGCCCTAAAAGTCAAGAAGGCCCGGGAAGAGGTAGACTTCGTTCTGCCCCTGCCCCCCAATATCCCTCGCGACGATTTAGACCGCATCCTCAAAGGCGATGGCACCATCAAAGTCCAGCCGGGCCGACAGCTCGACGTATTGGGGAGGGCTGAGCTTGCCGTTTGCGACTGCGGCGCCCCTGCCCTAGAGGCAGCCTACGCGGGAGTTCCGCTCATCGCCGTCTACAACAGCCCTCTTTTTTGCGTGGAGAAGCTTTGGCGCAGGCCAGGCTTCATGAGCCTGCCCAACGTCCTTGCCGGCAGGCAGGTCGTCCCTGAGTACTGCCTCGGGGAGATGGGCTCGGGGCGCCTGGCCGAGGAAATCGAAACCCTGTTGGATGATGAAAAGCGGCGGGGCGCGATGGCCGCGGATCTGGGGAGCGTCATTGAGCGCCTTGGCCCCCCCGGGGCCTTGACCCGGATGGCGGGCGCGATCTTGGAGCTTGCAGGGCGGGGGCGGACATGAAAGTCTTAGTTGCCGGCGGCGCTGGCTTTATCGGCTTTCATACTGTTCAGGCCCTAAGGGCTGCCGGCTACCTGCCGGTTGTCGTCGACAACCTCAGCCGGGGCGCCTATCTGCCAAGGCCCCCCTTTTACCGCGCCGATCTGCTGTCCTTCGAGTTAAGAGTCATCCTCCAAAAGGAGCGCCCGCGGGCCGTCATCCACCTGGCTGCCCAGGCCGATGTGGGGCTCTCCGTCGCCGATCCCCTCCTCGATGCCCGGGAGAATATCCTGGCCAGTCTACATCTCCTGCAAGGGTGCGCGGCTGCGGGGACGGCCAAGGTGGTTTTCGCCTCCTCCGCGGCGGTCTACGGGGAGCCAAAGCGCTTGCCCATCGATGAAGAGCATCCCTGCCGCCCCACATCTCCCTATGGGGCCGCGAAGCTCGCCGTTGAGCATTATCTGAGGGTCTTTCGGACTCTGCATGGGTTGGAGTATACGATCCTGCGTTATGCCAACGTGTATGGACCAAGGCAGGGCCTGCGAGGCGAAGGAGGCGTTGTGGCCGCCTTCTGCGGCCGCCTGGGGGAAGGCCTCAGCGTGAAGATCTACGGGGATGGGGAGCAGACGAGGGATTTCGTCTATGTGGGGGATGTGGCCCGGGCCAATGTGCTGGCCCTGACGAAGGCAGACGGGGAGACGCTGAACATCGGGAGCGGCGAGGAGGTAAGCATCAATCGCCTAAGCCGCCTCCTCCAGGAGAGGTTTCCCGGGAGTCCCCCTCCCGCCTACCATCCTCCCCGCCCGGGGGACCTTCGCCGCAGCGCCCTCGATCCCTCGCGGGCCAGGCGGCTGCTCGGCTGGTCGCCGCAGGTTCCCCTCGGAGAAGGACTCGGGGAGACGGCTCGCTTCTACCAAGATTTTCAATGGAGGCTTCAGGGGGGAGGGAGACGAAGTAACTAGGGGACTTTGGTGCGCAGGACTGACAAAGTCTTACCACCGCAAAGTAGTGGACAGTGTGGATCTCAGGGTGGAGCCGGGGGAGCTGGTTGGACTCCTCGGACCCAACGGGGCCGGCAAGACCACTACCTTCCGCCTGTTGATGGGGATGGAGCGGGCCGATAGCGGCCGCATTTTCCTCGATGGGGAGGATATCACCCATTTGCCCTTGCACCGGCGGGGCCGCCTGGGCCTTGGCTTTCTGGCCCAGGAGCCGTCGGTTTTCCGCAAGATGACCGTTGCCGACAACCTCTTGGCGGTGCTGGAGCTGATGGGGGAAGAAGATAGGCTGGATGAGCTCTTGACGGAGTTTGAGCTGGCGCATCTGCGCTGCAGCATGGCCTACAAGTTGTCGGGGGGCGAGCGGCGGCGGACGGAGATCGCCAGGGCCATGGCCGCGAGGCCCAAGTATCTGCTCCTCGATGAGCCCTTCGCGGGCATCGATCCTATCTCCGTCGCCGAGTTGCAGGAGATGCTGGGGGGCCTTCGGGCCCGGGGTGTCGGGGCCTTGATCGCCGACCATAATGTGCGGGAGACCCTGGCCATCACCGATCGGGCGTACATCCTCCATGAAGGCCGGGTCCTGGCCGAAGGCCCTCCGAAGGTCATTGCCGCGGATCCGATTGTCCGCCGCTACTACCTCGGCGAAGGTTTTCGTCTATAGCTGTCCGGGAGGTGACGAGGGTTGTATGGAGTGATGCTTATAGTGATCTTGGCCATCACCGGCGGGGTCATTGCCTACCTTGGCGATCGGATCGGCATGAAGATCGGACGCAAACGGCTGACCCTCTTTGGCCTGCGTCCCAAGCACACATCCATCCTCATCACCATTCTCACCGGCGTCTTCATCGCGACGGCCACCTTGGTGGTCCTCACCTTCGTCTCCGAGGATGTGCGAACGGCCCTGTTCCACATGAAAGAGATTCAGGAGGCTTTGGCCACCAGCGAGGTCCGCTATCAGGAGAGCCAGCGTCAGTTCCTCGAGCAGCAGGCCCGGGCCGATGAGCTGGCCCAGGAGATCGCCTCCATGGCCGATGAGCTCAATCTGATGATGACCCAGCGGGATGAAGCCCAGGCGGAGCTGGAAGAGGCCCGTGCGGAGAAGGAGCGGGTGGTGGCTGAATACCTCAAGGCGGAGCAAGAGCTGGAGTTTGCCCAGTCCCGGGTGGAGAACCTGAAGGAGATCAGCGCCAAAATCCAGGACCGGGTCGATGAGCTGGAAGCCACGGAGGCCAACTTGAACGAAAAGATCGTCCTCCTCTGGGAAGCCTACCAGAAGCTCGATGAGACCTACCAGAAGCAAACGGAGCGGATGCGCTTCGGGAACGTGGCCTACCGGGCGGGGGAGATCATCTTGGCCGCCGTGTTCAACGGGGGCAACCCCCTGGCTCAGACGGAAAGCGATCTCTTGGAGTTTTTGATGCTGGTCAACCGGACCGCCTTGGAGCGGGGAGCCAAGATCCAGGGCAAGCCCAACTACGCTTTGCAGATGATCTCCCAGGAGCACTTCGACAAAACGGCGGAGATCCTCGCCGCCGGTGAGGGCAAGTACGTCGTCAGGGCCATTTCCAGCGGCAACACCCTCCTCGGGGAGCCGGTGGTGGTTCATTTTGAGGTCATCCCCGACAAGCTGGTTTTCAAGGCCGGCGAGGTGATTGCATCGGAAGTCATCGATGTCCGGCAGGGTCCCATCGAAGATCAGATCCTCCAGATGCTCCGCCGGGTAAACGAAATCGCCATCGAACGGGGCATGATCACCGACCCCGACGGTTTGGTTGGGCAAACCAGCGGGCAAGACTTCCTGGAGACCGTCACCAAGGTCAAGCTGGAGAAAAAGCCCCTCCGGGTTATCGCTAAAGCCGCCGAAGACACCTACGCCGCCGTCGGGCCCCTCAAGATCACCTTGCTGGTGGAAGAACCCTGACCTAGCAGAAACTACAGCTCAGCTGCCGCAGGATCGGGAACCTCCATGGCGAAGAGTAAAGGGGCCCTGAAAAAGACCAGCCGATGCAGCACAGACATGGTTTAGATAAAGTTGAAGTTGCAGCAATCAATTTGCAACAGGGCCGGGGGCCGCACAGGGCGGCCCCTCGCTTTTTGGAGGAAGCCGATGCGACTCCTTGCCATCATCCTCATTTTATCCACCAGCCTTGCCTGGGCAAGCCCCCTTGCCGAGCTGCCCGACTCCCACTGGGCCTACGGCGCGCTCCGCCGCCTGGAAGGGGCAAACCTTCTGGACGGGCCGTTCCTTAGCGGACTGACGCGCTACGAAGCCGCAATGAAGGTAGTCGAGGCCCAAGAAGAGCTCAAACGCATTCCCCCCGACCGGAGCGATGCCCTCCTTCGTCAGCTGATCCTCTCCTACCTGCAGGAAGGCAATACTTTCATCCTTACCGAGGGAACATCCCTGGAGGGCAGGGCCCGCATCCTCAGCATGGATCTTCTCAACTTGCGGGAAGAGTTCGCCGAGGAGCTCGCCGTCCTCGATCCCCCCGCATCGCCAGTGGAAGACATCTTAACCACCCTCTCCCGCCTTGCCGAACCCGCGAAGCCCCAAGAAGTGGCCCTGGACGATTTGACCCGGGAAGTCACCGGTCAGGTCTGGTCCTTGGAAGCTGAGCTGGACTTGCAGGAGCCCCCTGCTCCGGAGGCGAATACGATCCCCGCAAGTGATCCGGTGGACTTTGACGATTTGCAGCAAAGCCGGGGCGCGTTCCAGCTCCAGGAGTGGGATGAGGGGCCCTCTGCCAAGGGCGCAGCCCTCTCCGATTACAAGCTGGTTGATTTTTCCGGCATGGAGCGTTTGTCCGCCGAGATGCGCATCCGTTTCTGACCCGTCCTGCAGGTAAGTTATGGCAAGCCGCAAAGCCCATCTC
>JAAYLV010000136.1 GCA_012521755.1 Bacillota bacterium
GGGACTGGATATGGTTTAGCCAAGACCACCACATAATAACCCAGATTATGCAAATGGAGCCTTTCCAGGCCCAAATGCCGAAGGAGACACAGGGCCCCGTGATAGAGGGAGTAGGCCCGTTCGTGGCCCTGGATTTCCTCATACTCCTTGGTGAAGCCCAAGTTCTTCAATACCCGTTTGATTTCGTTCTCGTTGACGCCAAAGCTGTGGACTTCCCGGCAAATTCCCTCCAAAAGGTCCTTCTCCAGCTCCTCTTTCCTCATCGGCACATACTCATAATGAATGCGGAGGGATGGATTGCCCTGGCGCAACAGGCGCAGATCCCGCTGGGTATCGGCCAGGTATTCATCAAAGCTGCGTCCATCGGGCAAGGTGCGATCCGCGTAATGGTACCCGGCCATGAAGGCTAGATCGACCTGCCTCCCCAGTTCGGGCAGAAGGGGCAATAGATCCGGTGGAAAGCCCATCACCGCCTCCCTGGGCCTGGTGGCCAGGATCACCCGGTTGGCCCGGGGGGTGGTGATCTTTTCCCGGCCGAAGATGAACTGCTCACCCTTGGCATACTCAAAGATCCAGTTGATTTTGGTTGTCTCCGGACGGGCCGCAAGCTTCACTGGGATGAGCTCTAACCCCCGATCCGTGGCACGGGGGATTTTCACCTCGGGATGGAACATGCTGGCTTGCTTGGCGGAGAGAAGAGGGGTATAGCAGATGGGCTCGGCTCCCAAGTGGGCCATTTGGTTGGCGATGATCCCCGCCTGGCCCCCCATCGAATCCTGCCTGGCAGCGATGGTCTGGTCCAACCAGGAGAGGATTTCCTCACCCTGAAGGACGATGTGGAAGGACTTGCCCTTAGCCAAACGATCCCGCAGGACCGCAAAGAATTCATAGGGAGTGGATACAGCATCGATATCCCCGATGGAAAGCTCCTCCACCTTTGTCAGGTCCCAATTATGCATCCACTCGGCCATCTTCGCTGGGGTGACATGGACGATGGCATCCACATTGGTATTGAAGGCCGATAGCACTCTACCTTTAATTGGGGAGTCCAGGGCCTCCTTCACCCGGTGCTGCCACAACTCTTGCACCTGTCAACACCTCCACGCCCAGGGTATTCCCATGTCTATTCTTCCAACATGGTCCATGCCCTCTGCAGGGCAGCCGCAACTTCCCGGGGGGCGGTGCCCCCAGCGCTGCTTCGGGCCGCGAGGCAGCCCTCCACCGTCAGATGTTCGTAAACGTCGCCATCGACCATGGGAGCGATAGCGCGGATCTCATCGAGGGAAAGGTCTTCCAGCTTGACTCCCTTATCTATCGCATAAGCGACCAGCTGTCCCACTAAAGAGTGGGCGGTGCGGAAAGGAAGCCCCTTTTTTTGGACTAAGTAATCCGCCATGTCCGTCGCATTCAAGTAGCCAATGGAGGCCGCCTCGGCCATGGCATCCCGGTTGATCTTCATCGTCTCGACCATCGGGATGAACACAGCCAAACAGCTGAGGACCGTGTCGACCCCATCAAACAAGGCCTCCTTGTCCTCCTGCATATCCTTATTGTAAGCCAAGGGCAGCCCTTTCATAGTCGTCAAAAGTCCCATCAGGCTCCCGTAGACCCGGCCGGTCTTGCCCCTGATGAGCTCCGCCACGTCGGGGTTTTTCTTCTGGGGCATGATGCTGCTCCCCGTGGCATAAGCATCATCCAGTTCGATGAAGCCAAAGGAGGGGTTGGCCCAGAGGATGATCTCTTCACAATAGCGGCTAAGGTGCATCATCAAAATCGAGGCCGCGCTCAAGAATTCTAGGATGTAGTCCCGATCGGAGACGGCATCGAGGCTGTTGGGCACAATGCCCCGAAAGCCAAGCTCCCTGGCCACCATCTCCCGGTCAATGGGGTAAGTTACCCCGGCCAAGGCCCCTGCCCCTAAAGGACAAAGGTCGGCCCGCTCAAGGCCATCGGCCAAGCGCTCCCAGTCCCGCTGGAACATGTGGAAGTAAGCCAGGCAATGATGGGCAAAAAGGATCGGCTGGGCCGGCTGGAGATGGGTGTAGCCGGGCATCACCACATCAAGATGGGCCTCCGCCTTAGCCAGCAAGGTCCGTTGCAGCCGGCGAATCTCGGCCATGATCAGCTGAACATGGTCGCGAAAGAAAAGGCGCGTGTCAACGGCCACTTGGTCGTTCCGGCTGCGGGCCGTGTGGAGCTTGCGGCCGAGATCTCCCGTCCGCTCGATGAGGAGCGCCTCGATATTCATATGAATATCCTCCGCCGCTTCCGACAGCTCCACCCGGCCCCCTTCGATATCGGCGAGGATTCCATCTAAGGCTTCTTCGAGGGCCCGTGCTTCCTCCAGGGTGATGATCCCTTGCCTTCCCAGCATGCGGACATGGGCCTTGCTCCCTTGAATATCATAGGGGTACAGGCGCCAATCGAAGCTGATTGATGAGTGGAAATGGTCAACAGCCTGGGCTGTCTGTTTCTTGAACCGGCCCCCCCAAAGCTTCGCCAATCTTTAGTCCTCCTTAGCCCGTCTGGCCTCCAGTTGGGCCCGACTCTTGATCGGCAGTCCAAACAGGTTGATAAAGCCTTGGGCATCCTTATGGTCGTAAGAACTGGCACCGAAGGTAGCAAGTTCCTCGCTGTAGAGAGAGTAAGGCGACTGGCGTCCCACAACGGTCACCGCACCTTTGAATAGCTTGAGGCGCACAGTCCCCGTCACCGTCTCTTGGGTGACCCGGACAAAGGCATCCAGAGCCTCCCGCAAGGGCGTGAACCACTGCCCGTTGTAAACCAATTCAGCATACCGGTGGGCGATGAGCTGCTTGTAGTGCATGGTGTCCTTGTCCAAGGTCAACTGCTCCAAAGCCCGGTGGGCAGCATACAAAATAGTGCCGCCAGGAGTCTCGTAAACACCCCTTGATTTCATGCCGACTAGACGGTTTTCCACAATATCGATCCGGCCGATGCCATGGCGGCCTCCCGCGGCATTCAACCTTTCGACCAAGGTGACGCTGTCAAATTCCCGTCCATCTAAAGCCACCGGCCGGCCCCGCTCGAAGGAAATCTCCAGATATTCCGGCTCATCAGGAGCCTTGACTGGATCGAGGGTCAACCGGAACATCTCCTCATCGGGTTCTTGCCAGGGGTCTTCCAGCACTCCTCCCTCATAGCTGCAATGCCATAGGTTAAGGTCCATGCTGTAGGGCTTGGCCTTAGACACAGGTACGGGGATCCCCCGCTCGGAGGCATAGTCGATGGCATCTTCCCGGGAGGTAATATTCCAGATCCGCCAAGGGGCGATGACTTTCAAATCGGGCGCGAGGGCCTTGTACGTGAGCTCAAAGCGCACCTGATCGTTCCCTTTCCCCGTCGCGCCGTGGGCCACCGCATCGGCCCCTTCCTTCCGGGCAACCTCCACTTGTTTCTTGGCGATGATGGGCCGGGCGAAGGAAGTCCCGAGGAGGTACTGGCCCTCATAAACCGCGCCAGCCATCATGGTCGGATAAATGTAGTCTTCGATGAATTCCTGCCGGGCGTCGATTATGTAGCATTTGCTCGCGCCGCTGTTTACAGCCTTCTCTTCTAGACCCTCCAGTTCTTCCCGCTGTCCCACATCGACGCAGGCGGCGATCACTTCACAATCGTAGTTTTCCTTGAGCCAGGGGATGATCACAGAGGTGTCAAGGCCGCCGGAATAGGCAAGGACTACCTTGTTCACTTTTCCCATATAAACCCTTCCCTTCCTTTCTTTAATCCTGAGAGCTTAGGTATGAATTCAAGGGTCTGGCCTCAACCTCCCCCTTCTTTTGCCTTGCCTTCAGCACCTGGAGCAAGGCCCAAGCCGTGTCAAGGGACGTCAGGCAAGGAATGCGAAACTCCACCGCGGCGCGCCTCATCTTGAATCCGCTCCGCTGGGGGATCTTGCCTTTGGTTGGAGTATTAATGACCAGGTCCACCTTGCCCTCCCGGATGATGTCCAAGGTATTAGGGCTGCTCTCCCCGATCTTATTCACCACCTGGGCGGAAATGTGCGCCTCTGCCAGCAAAGCCGCTGTCCCCCGGGTGGCGATGAAGCTGAATCCCAGATCGGCAAACCCCTTCAGGAGGGCGAGTCCCTCCTCCTTGTCCTTGTCGGCCAAAGTGGCCAGGATGACCCCATGGGAGGGCACGCTGTAGCCCGCCGCGACTAGCCCTTTGTAAAGGCTCAAGGAGTAGTCCTCATCCATCCCGATGACTTCGCCGGTGGATTTCATCTCCGGGCTCAAGAATACATCTACGTCCCCCAGCTTCTCAAAGGAGAATACCGGCACCTTGACGGAGGCAAAGGGAGGAGACGGCACCAGCCCCCCCTGGTAGCCCAGCTCCCGCAGGGTGCTGCCCATGGCGATCTTCGTCGCCAGGGACACCAATGGGATCCCCGTTATCTTGCTCATGAAGGGCACCGTCCGGGAAGCCCTGGGATTGACTTCAATCACATAGACCCGGCCCTCGTCATCGACCACGTACTGGATGTTCAAAATCCCTTTGACCCCGAGGGCCCTAGCGATCACCGTGGTATTGGCCACGATGGTGTCGATTTCCGCCTGGGTGAGGTTTTGGGGCGGGAAGACAGCCATGCTGTCTCCCGAGTGGACCCCGGCCCGCTCGATGTGTTCCATGATCCCGGGGATGAGGACCTCTTCCCCATCGGCGACGGCATCCACCTCCACCTCCCGGCCATTGACATACCTGTCCACCAAGACCGGGTGCTCTGGGGAAACCTCCACCGCGTTTTTCATGTACTCCAGGAGTTCCGCTTCGTTGTAGACTATCTCCATTGCCCGTCCGCCCAATACGTAGGATGGGCGAACGAGGACGGGAAAGCCCAGTTTCATCGCTATCCCTGAGGCCTCGGCGACGGAATGGGCGGCCCTGCCCTCCGTTTGGAGGATGCCTAGGCGACTGAGGAGCTGTTCGAATTTCTCTCGATCCTCG
This sequence comes from Bacillota bacterium, assembly GCA_012521755.1. Classification (GTDB taxonomy): domain Bacteria; phylum Bacillota; class Limnochordia; order JAAZLZ01; family JAAZLZ01; genus JAAZLZ01. The sequence continues at coordinate 4,969 of JAAYLV010000136.1, forward strand.
GCGAGGTCGATTGCCTCCACCGAGGTGCCCAAAATCGCCACGCCCGCCTGGGCCAAGGGCCCGGCCAGGTTGATGGCCGTTTGGCCGCCGAACTGGGCGATAACCCCCAGGGGTTTTTCCTTCTCGACTATCGCTAGAACATCTTCAACAGTCAAAGGTTCAAAATATAGTCTATCAGAGGTGTCAAAATCTGTCGATACCGTCTCCGGATTATTATTAATGATTACTGATTCATAACCCGCTTCCCGGAGGGCCCAGACCGAGTGGACAGAACAGTAGTCGAACTCGACGCCCTGCCCGATCCGGATAGGTCCCGACCCTAACACCACTACCTTGGGCCGCGCTGACACCTCCGCCTCATCTTCCTGCTCATAGGTTGAGTAGTAGTAGGGAGTGGCCGCTTCGAACTCGCCGGCACAGGTATCAACTTTTTTATACACCGGGATGATGCCTAGTTCCTTGCGCAGGGCTCGGAATTCCCCTTCCGATATGCCCGCCAGCTGGGCTAAAACACCATCGGCCAGGCCGTACCTCTTGGCCATGCTCAAGAATTCATAAAGATATGCCCGCTCTTCTCCGATGGGCTGGGCATCGGCGGCCAGATCCCGCAGGGCCGAGCCGAGCATGCCGGCCCTCTTTTCCAGCTCGACGATGTTGCCTACCTTTTGGATGAAGAAGCTGTCTACTTTGGTGATCTTGGCGATCTCCTCCCGGGAGACCCCCCGGCGCAGGGCTTCAGCAATGACGAACAGGCGCTCATCAGTCGCAACTTCCAGCCGCCTCCTCACCTGCTCATCGGACCATGTCTCCATCCCTTTCAGGCGAAGGCTGGCGATGCCGATGTCCAAGGAACGGACCGCCTTGAGCAAAGCCCGTTCAAAGGTCCGGTCGATGGCCATCACCTCGCCAGTGGCCTTCATCTGGGTCCCTAAGACCCGGTCCGCGGTGACAAACTTGTCGAAGGGCCAGCGGGGCACCTTGACCACCACATAATCCATCGTCGGCTCGAAAAAGGCTTTCGTCTTGCCGGTGACGGAGTTGTCGATCTCATCGAGGCGAAGCCCGATGGCAATCTTGGCCGATACTTTAGCTATTGGGTAGCCGGTGGCTTTGGAAGCTAAAGCGCTCGAGCGGCTGACCCGGGGATTGACTTCGATGACGTAGTACTCCAGGGCCTGGGGGTTGAGGGCGAACTGGATGTTGCAGCCCCCTTCAATCCCCAAGGTCTCGATGATCCGCAAGGAGGCTGCCCGCAGCATTTGGGTCTCTAAGTTGGAAAGGGTCTGACACGGAGCGACGACGATGCTGTCGCCGGTGTGAATGCCGATGGGATCGATGTTTTCCATGTTGCAGACGGTAATGGCGTTGCCGGCCCCATCACGGATGACCTCGTATTCGATCTCCTTCCAGCCGGCAACGCTCCTCTCCAACAGGACCTGCCGGATGGGGCTGTTTTTCAGCCCCCGTCCGACGATTTCCATCAGCTCATCCATAGTGTGGGCCATGCCGCCGCCGCTTCCCCCCAGGGTGAACGCGGGGCGGACGATGATGGGCAGACCTATCTCCTCGGCGAAGCGGCGAGCCTCATCCAAGGAGGTGACGATGGCGCTTTCTGGCACCGGCTCTCCAATTGCCTGCATCGTCGCTTTGAATTTGTCCCGATCCTCCGCCTGCTGAATGGCTTCGAGGGGCGTTCCAAGGAGCTCAACGCCGTACTTGTCCAGCACCCCGGCTTCCGCCAGACGCACCGCCAAGTTGAGGCCCGTCTGCCCCCCCAAAGTGGGCAGCAAGCCCTGGGGCCGCTCCTTTTCAATGACTTGGGCTGCAAACTCCACCGTCAAAGGATCCATATACACCCGGTGGGCGATGTGCACGTCGGTCATGATGGTGGCCGGATTGCTGTTCATGAGGATGACTTCGATCCCTTCTTCTTGCAGGGACTTGCAGGCTTGGGTGCCCGCGTAGTCAAACTCCGCCGCCTGACCGATGACGATGGGGCCCGAACCGATGACTAAGACCCTTTGCAAATCTTTTCGCTTCGGCATATACTACCCCCGCTTTGTGTGCAAAGCTTCACCTATTCCTGGGCATAAGAATTGGCCGACCGGGCCGAAGGCCGACCAATCATTCCACGCCCACACGCCAACAACCCTTAGTTGCAGGAGGCCATCCCGCTCAAGATGCCATCGAGGGCCGCGACCACCTGGTCAATTTCTGCCTCCGTGATGATGAAGGGGGGCAGGAAACGTAGGACCCGATCGCCGATGGCATTGACCAGGATCCCCTTGGCCAGGCATGCCCCGGCAACATCCCTGGCTCCCCGGGAAATCTCCAGGCCCAAAATCAAGCCTTTGCCCCGCACATCCTGCACGAGGGACGGATGCTTTTCGCCTAGGCTGCGCAGACCTTCCATAAAGTACTCACCCATCTTGGCGCAGCGCTCAACTAGGCCTTCATCCTCCATGGTCTGAACCACAGCCAAACCCGCGGCACAAGCCAGGGGATTCCCGCCGAAGGTGGATGCATGGGTCCCCGGGGAGAAAGCCTCCGCTACTTGTTCCTTGGCCAGCATGGCGCCGATGGGCACCCCGCCGCCGAGGGCCTTCGCTAGGGTGAAGATGTCGGGTTCGATGTCGTAGTGCTCGTAGCCGAAAAGCCTCCCCGTGCGGCCCATCCCCGTTTGCACCTCATCGATGATGAGAAGGACTCCCCGTTCATCACACAACCGGCGCACCGCCTGGACATACTCCCGGTCGGCGACGTTAACGCCGCCTTCCCCTTGGATCACCTCAAGCATTATAGCACATAATTTGTCTCCTTGGCGCTCAATTTCAGCCTCCAGTTCAGCCAAATCATTGAGGGTCACATAGCTGAAACCGGCGGGCAACGGTTCGAGCCCTTCCTGATACTTGGCTTGGCCCGTGGCGGTGATGGTCGCTAGCGTCCGGCCGTGGAAGGAATTCCGCAAGGAGATGATGTGTCCTGCATCGGGCCCCCGATTTGCTTTGCCCCAGCGCCGGGCCAGTTTAATGGCCGCTTCGTTGGCCTCGGCCCCGCTGTTGCAGAAAAACACCCGGTCGGCCGCCGAATGATCGACCAGCCACTTGGCCAATTCCGCCTGGGGCTGGATGTAATAGAGATTAGAGCAATGGAGGAAGTTCTCTGCCTGCTTCTTGATGGCCTCCACCACCCGGGGATGGCAGTGTCCCAGGGAGTTGACCGCAAGCCCCCCTAAGAAGTCTAGGTACTCTTTCCCGTCCGCATCCCATACCCGGGCGCCTTGACCCTTGACTAGGGCCAGGGGCAGCCGGGAGTAGGTGTGCATAACATGTTCATTGGTCAGTTCCATGATGCTTTGGCTGTCCACGCTCCGCTACCTCCTTTGTTAGGCCACCACCATGGTGCCGATGCCCTTGTCGGTGAA
>JAAYLV010000137.1 GCA_012521755.1 Bacillota bacterium
AAACCGGCATATTCTGTTGATAAGGCCGATCCTTTGTGGTATACTACTTAGCGGTGCAACTACGCACGTCCTTGGATGGGGCTGAGGGTGCCTGCGGGTCTCAGTCGCAAAGGAAGAGGACGGAGGAACAACCAAAGGGAGAGGAGGTGAACGAATGGCCATTATCACGATGAAGCAGCTGTTAGAGGCCGGCGTTCACTTTGGACACCAGACACGACGTTGGAACCCTAAGATGAAGCCTTATATCTTCACGGAACGGAACGGGATCTACATTATTGACTTGCAGCAAACCGTCCGCCGTGTGGAGGAGGCCTACAACTTCGTCCGGGATACCGTCCGAGAAGGCGGGACCTTGCTTTTTGTAGGCACTAAGAAGCAGGCCCAGGAGACAGTCTACGAAGAAGCCACCCGCTGCGGGATGAGCTACGTCAACCAGCGATGGCTAGGTGGAACGCTGACCAACTTCCGCACCATCAGGAGCCGAATTGAACACCTGAAGCAGCTCGAAGCCATGGAGGAAGACGGTTCGTTGTTCTCCCTTCCCAAGAAAGAAGTCATCGCCTTGCGGAAAGAGAAGGAGAAGCTGCAGCGGTTCCTCGGTGGCATCAAGAACATGGACACCCTACCTTCGGCCGTTTTCATCATCGATCCCCGCAAAGAAAGGATCGCCGTCGCCGAAGCCCGCAAGCTAGGGATTCCCATCATCGCCATTGTTGACACCAACTGCGATCCTGATGAGATCGACTTGGTGATCCCTGGAAACGACGACGCCATCCGGGCAGTCAAGCTGTTGACGAGCAAGATGGCCGACGCCGTTTTGGAAGGGCTAGAGGGACTGCAAATGGCCGATGTGCCGTCCGATGACGAAGAAGAGGACATGGATGTGGATATAGAAGATGAGGCTTTGGATATATGAACACCTGAGGGCTCAGGCCGGGGCAATCCCGAGCCCGAGCCCTTTTTGACAGCATGGTGAAAGGCAGGGAAGCATATGGAGATTACAGCCTCCATGGTAAAGGAGCTACGGGAACGCACCGGCTCAGGCATGATGGACTGCAAGCGAGCCTTGATCGAGACTAAGGGAGATATAGAAGCCGCCATCGACTATCTGCGCCAACAAGGTTTGTCGGCCGCGGCCAAGAAGGCTGGACGGATTGCCGCCGAAGGCATTGTCGACAGCTATATACACATGGGCGGCAGGATTGGCGTCTTGATTGAAGTCAACTGCGAGACGGACTTCGTGGCCAAGACGGAGCAGTTCCGCACCTTCGTCCGGGATATGGCGATGCAGGTGGCAGCGAGCAAGCCCGAGTATGTAAGTCGAGACGAGGTGCCCGCGGACGTGATCCAGAGAGAGCGGGAGGTATATCGTGCCGCCGCCCTCAATGAAGGCAAGCCAGAGCGGATTGTGGACAAGATCGTCGACGGCCGTCTGGAGAAGTTCTTCAAGGAGGTCTGCCTCCTCGAGCAACCCTTCATCAGGGATCCGGACCGTTCGGTGGAATTAGTCCTGAAGGAAACCATCGCGCAGCTGGGAGAAAATATCTCTATCCGCCGGTTCACCCGTTATGAAATGGGCGAAGGACTGGCCAAGCGACAAGATGATTTTGCCGACGAAGTAATGGCTCAAATCAACAAGTAACTTGGCACAGAAATGGGTGTTATCATGCCTAAGCCCAAATATCATCGGGTTATTCTCAAACTCAGTGGAGAGGCTCTGGCGGGAGAACAAGGCTTCGGCATCAGTCTAGACGTGGTCAACATGATCGCCGCTGAGATTCGGGAGGTCGTCAATCGGGGGGTAGAGGTCGCGGTAGTCGTCGGGGGTGGAAACATCTGGCGGGGAGAAGCAGGTTCAGCGAAAGGCATGGACCGCACCACCGCAGACTACATGGGCATGCTGGCCACCACCATCAACGCCCTGGCGCTGCAAGACTCCTTGGAGAAGCTGGGCGTGGAGACGAGGGTGCAAAGTGCCATCGAAATGCGGCAAATAGCCGAACCTTACATCCGCCGAAGGGCAATGCGCCATCTGGAAAAGGGACGGGTGGTCATTTTCGCCTCAGGGACGGGCAACCCCTATTTCTCCACCGATACGACGGCCGCCCTTCGGGCCGCCGAGATTGAAGCAGAGGTCATCTTAATGGCTAAGAGGGGGGTTGATGGGGTTTATGATTCCGATCCCCACCTCAACCCCCAGGCGAAGAAGTACACCCACCTGGATTACATCGACGTCCTGAACAAGGGCCTCGGCGTGATGGATTCGACGGCCACATCCCTTTGCATGGACAATCGGATTCCTATCGTCGTCTTCAACTTTGATATGCCGAACAACATCGTGAGGGCAGTCATGGGAGAAGAGATCGGTACTATCGTGGGAGGAGGTGCCCCAAAGTGATCGAAGACCTTCTTCTGGAGACTGAGGAACGTATGCAGGCTGTCATCGACGTCGCCAAGAAGGAATTGGCCGCCGTCCGCACGGGGCGAGCCAACCCGGCACTACTAAACAAGGTTGTTGTTGATTACTATGGAACTCCTACCCCTCTTAATCAGCTAGCCACCATCACTGCACCTGACGCCCGCTTATTGGTGGTGCAGCCATGGGACAAGAACTCCATCAAGGACGTGGAAAAGGCTCTCCTCAAGTCTGAGCTTGGCCTGACGCCTAACGTCGATGGCAACACGATCCGATTACCAATCCCCCAGCTGACCGAGGAGCGGCGCAAAGAACTAGTCAAGATGATCAGAAAGGACATGGAAGAAAAGCGGATAGCGATTCGCAACATCCGCCGCGACAGCAATGAACAGCTGAAGGCCGCGGAGAAGAACGGCGAGCTGCCAGAAGATGATTCCCGTCGCGCCCAAGACGAAGTGCAGAAGCTCACGGACAAGTACATCGCCGAAGTTGACCGGTTGCTCGCGGCCAAAGAAGAGGAGATCATGGCCTTTTGAGCAGGGAATTATCCTGTTTGCTGGGATTGGAATTGTCTAAAGCGGAGGAAATACTCACTGCCAGGGGCATGACCATCGAGGTTTTGTTCACCAGCCCGCCCCAGAGGACCAGCTTAAGCGACGAGGTTCGTGTAATCGGCTTGAGGGAAAGTCCCGATGGGGTTTTGTTGGTCTGTGCCCATTCTTGCCGGGGACCCCTTTGACCCCCTCACGCCCGAGGGGGTTAATTAGTCTAGACGAGGGAAGGGTTTGCCATGAATGACCCAACAGTTCGATTCAATGCGGCCCTACATCATCTAGGTGTGATCATGGATGGCAACGGACGCTGGGCGCAGCAAAGGGGGCTTCCCCGCTCCGCCGGTCATCAAGCGGGCGTCCAAGCCCTAAAGAGGCTGGTGTCCTTCGCAGGGGAATACAACATCAGGATCATCACTGCCTTTGCCTTCTCCACGGAGAACTGGCACCGGCCCAGCAGTGAGGTCAACTTCCTCATGAGGCTCTTGGCGGAGACCATCGCCAAAGAAATCGATGAGCTGGCGGAAAAGGGGGTTCACCTCCGCTTCATCGGCCGTTTGCACGAGCTGCCGAAGGACCTGATCCGCACCCTCGACGGGGCCATGGCGCGCACCGCCGCCAATGATCAGCTGGTCCTGAATGTAGCCCTCAACTATGGGGGCCGCGCCGAGATCGTCGATGCAGTCCGCAAGATCGCCGATCTGGTCCAAAGGGGCCAACTCGCCCTGGACGACATCGGTGAGGAGTTGGTGGCCAGGCAGATGACAACAGAAGGACTGCCGGATCCGGATCTCATCATCCGAACGGGCGGGGAGCACCGCTTAAGTAATTTCTTACTCTGGCAATCGGCCTACGCGGAGTTGTGGGTCACTTCCACTTACTGGCCCGACTTCGACCGGCGGGAATTGGTGAGGGCCTTAATGGCATATCAAGTGCGGAAACGACGTTTTGGGAGAATCCATGAAATCTAAAGGATTGGAGAGCAACGCATGCTCACCCGCATTATCACAGCCCTAATAGGAATCCCATTGGTACTAGGCGTGGCATGGTTGGGTGGACCCTATCTGTTGGCTTTCTTGGCATTCCTCAGCTTGCTGATGGGCCGGGAAATGGAGGCAATGTGGGACCGGCTGGGCATTACCCCCTCCCCGGAAATTACCCGGTGGGGAGGTTTATTATTCCTCGTCGCTACATACTTTGATAAAGGCAGCGGGGTCTTGGCTTTCCTGGTCCTATATGCTCTAGCTAGGGAGACTTTGCGGGGAAGACGGCCCTTGCGGCACGGAGGCGCCGCGTTGCTGACGGTCTTGTACACTGGGGGTCTCCTTTGGTGGATCTATGCTCTCCATGCCGGGATGGGACGAAACGCCGTATTCACCCTGCTCCTCATCGTTTGGTCAACAGACACTGCCGCCTATTTCCTCGGCACTGGATGGGGCAAGACTCCCCTGTGTCCCAGCATCAGTCCGAAAAAGACCCGTGAGGGCGCATTAGCCGGACTGGCCGCGGGGACCGTCGCCGGTTCCCTAGGGGGCGTTCATCTTTTGTCTTTAGGTCCAGGAGCAGCCGTGGTAGGAGCCGCGGCCGTGAGCCTGGCGGCCCAGACTGGCGATCTGGTCGAATCGGCCATCAAGAGGGAGGCGGAGATGAAAGACTCGGGCAATCTGCTGCCGGGACATGGAGGGCTGCTCGACCGCTTTGACAGCTTGTTGTTCGCTGCCCCCGTTGCCTATCACTTTTTGTCCCTATGGATGTGAGTCCCTGTGGAACAAAAGGAAGGGCTGGACCTTTATTGGGTGGTAAGCGTCTTGGCCCTGCTTGCGGCCATGTGGATCCTGATCCCATTGGTCACCCCGTTCATCCTGGCTCTCCTCTTTGCGTCGATCATCGACCCCATGGTCGACCTCCTGGAGGCGAAAGGGCGCCTGGGACGGGGTGCAGCCGTTCTGTTGGTGGGGTTTTGCCTCCTTGGGCTGCTTCTGTTTGTGGGGGGAGCTTTCTATTTGCATCTCGGCGGGGAAATAAGGGAGCTGGTTGCCCGTCTTGCCCCCGATGCCGCCAACAGCCTCGATGAGTTTTGGAGGAGCCGCCTGGACGACTGGACCGACTCCCTGCCGCCCCAGCTGGGGGTCATCCTCGAACAGACTTTAGGGAACATGCCAGGCCTTTTGGCCATGGCCCTGAGGGAAGGATGGGAGTTGCTCCAGCGACTTCCTAGGGCCCTGGGGACGGTGGTGGTTACGCTGCTGGCCACCTTCTTCATCAGTCGCGATAAGCGTCAACTGACCGCGGGACTGAAGAAGCTGACTCCCCTAAGGTGGCACCGACGGTTATCCCAGGTGAAGCAGGAGTTGATGACGTCTATCATGGGCTTCATCCGGGCGCAATTGATCCTGATAACCCTGTCGACGAGTCTTTTCGTTGCGGGACTTAACCTGCTGGACCTGCCCTATGCCGGCTTGTTAGGGGTGACCGCGGGACTGTTCGACCTGCTGCCGGTCCTAGGGCCTGGGCTCGTATTGACCCCTGTAGCCCTGTACCTGGCTTTAGAGGACATTGGCCGGGGACTTGCTTGCCTTTTCCTGCTGCTTGCAGTAGTTGCCATCCGGCAGCTTTGCGAATCAAAGATCGTCGGCCACTACATTGGCATCCATCCTCTGATGGCTTTATTAGGCATCTACGTAGGAGCCAGGCTGTGGGGCATCGAAGGTTTCGTTTTAGGTCCCCTGCTCTTGATCCTACTGAGGGCTCTCCTTTGGGTGCAAAATGGGCCCTCGTTTCCCAGTAGACCACATAGATAGGAGGTACAGCGGCGCGATATTGGCCGCATCGGCATGAAGAGAATTGCCATTCTAGGTTCGACCGGGTCCATTGGCAGACAGACCGTTGAGATCATCGCCCATTACCCGGACCGTTTCCAGGTCGTTGCTCTAACCGCGGGCAGGAACACCCACCTCCTGGCCCAGCAAGCGGAGGAGCTGAAGCCAGAGCTAGTCGTAGTGGACGATCCTGATTCAGCCAGAGAATTGCGGGGCATGCTAAGTAACAACATCGATGTCATGGCGGGGACCGAGGGCCTCCTCGCGGCCGCCGCCCATCCCCAGGCAGAGCTGGTAGTGGTTGCGGTGGTGGGGGCCCGGGGGATCTTGCCCACCCTTGCTGCCATCGATGCTGGCAAAGATATTGGACTCGCCAACAAGGAGTCATTGGTGGCGGCGGGAGAATTGGTGATGGCCAAAGCCAAGGAGCAGCATGTGCGCATACTCCCCATCGACAGCGAACATAGTGCTGTCTTCCAGTGTCTGCAAGGGCAGGACCCGGCCCATTTGGCCAAGATCATCCTAACCGCCTCCGGCGGACCTTTCCGGACATACACTAGGGAGCAGCTGGAACTGGTCACCCCCAAGGAAGCCCTAAGACATCCCAACTGGGATATGGGGGCGAAAATCACCATCGATTCGGCCACTTTGATGAACAAGGGCTTGGAGGTCATCGAAGCCCACTGGCTCTTTGGTCTGCCCTACGAACAGATCCAGGTCCTCGTCCATCCTCAAAGTATCGTCCATTCCCTGGTCGAACTAGTAGACGGATCGGTGCTTGCCCAGCTTGGGCCGGCCGACATGCGATTGCCCATCCAGTTTGCGTTGACCTTCCCGGAGCGCTGGCCTGCACCGTGGCCCCGGCTGTCCCTTGCCGATGTTGGTTCTTTGACCTTTGCGAAGCCGGATGTAGAGCTGTTTCCCTGCCTGGCTTTGGCTTATGGGGCGGGGAAGGAGGGGGGTACCATGCCCGCGGTCCTCAACGCAGCCAACGAAGAGGCGGTCGCCGCCTTCCTCCAGGAGAAGATCGCCTTCCTAGACATCCCCAGGGTGATCGCGAAGGTCTTGGACAAACACAATAACAAAGGACGGCCAACTATCGACGAGATATTAGCCGCGGACCGGTGGGCCCGGACGAGCGCGCAACATATTATGGAGCAGCCTCAGTTCAAGGGGTGAATGCTGACCTATGGATACACTGCTGGCTTTCATTGTGGTTTTCGGCACCATCGTTTTCTTCCACGAAATGGGCCACTTCCTCATGGCCAAGGCCATGGGCGTCAAGATCTACGAATTCTCGTTAGGGTTTGGTCCGCCCCTGTTGCGACTTCGGCGGAACGGAACGGCGTATGCTATCCGCATCTTGCCCTTAGGAGGATTTGTGAAACTGGCGGGGATGGACGAGCCCTTGGAAGGGGAGGAAGAAGTAAGCCCGAGCGATCCCCAAAACTTCCACAACAAATCTATCTGGCAGCGCATGGCCATCATCGCCGCGGGGCCCCTCATGAACTTTGTCTTGGCCACCCTGTTGTTCATCGCTTATTTTTCCCTGATTCATGTGTTTCCGCCCATTGTGACCAACGTCTTGCCCAACTCGCCCGCGGTCCGGGCGGGAATTCAGCCGGGGGACAGGATCCTAGCCATCAACGGGGAAACTATTACAGAAGTTGGCCAAGTGACCAGGATCATCCGGCGCAATGCCAACCGGCCAGTTACCTTGCGTATCGAGCGGGACGGGGTGATGATGGACCTGTCAGCCGTACCCAATGACCAAGGTCCCGGGGGAACGGGTCTCATCGGCATCGGGCTGGATGAGCAAAAGAGGGATCCCTTGTCTGTGGCCATACCTAAGGGGATCCAAAGCACCAGGAACGTGACCGTCGATCTGGTGGCTTCCTTGGGGCGCATGGTCACTGGCCGGATCGAGCCGGAACTCACAGGACCGGTCGGCATTTTCAAGATGGTCGGGCAGTCGGCCAACCAAGGCATCCAGTATCTGCTCATCTTGGCGGCCATTTTAAACATCAACTTGGGGCTTTTAAATTTCCTGCCCATTCCCATCCTCGATGGGGGCTGGCTCCTTTTCCTCATCCTGGAAGGACTGAGAGGGCGTCCGCTGGAACCTGAACATCAGGGATTGGCCCAGTTCATCGGCCTTGCCCTGTTGATCCTGTTGATGGTTTTCGCCACGTACCGGGATATTCTCCGCATACTGCCCAGTTGAAGGAGGGAAGTCCATTGACGATGGCCCTTCGCGATCAAACCCGCCCGGTCCGGATCGGCGCGGTGCAAGTGGGGGGAGGTGCGCCCATCGCCGTCCAGTCCATGACGAACACGGACACCCGCGATGTGGAGGCCACCTGCGACCAGATCGAGCGCCTGGCCGCAGCGGGGTGCGACATCGTCCGCGTGGCCGTTCCCGACCAGGCGGCAGCGAAGGCGCTGGTCAAGATCAAACAACGAACCTCGCTGCCCTTGGTGGCCGACATCCATTTCAGCCATCGCTTGGCCTTGATGGCCCTCGATGCCGGGGTGGACAAGCTGAGGATTAATCCCGGCAACATCGGGGGCAAGGAAAGGGTTCAAGAGGTAGTGAAGGCGGCCCAGAGCCGTCGCGTACCCATCCGCATCGGTGTTAACGCCGGTTCGTTGGAAAAGGACCTCTTGGCCAAGTATGGTCGGGCAACGCCGGAAGCCATGGTGGAAAGCGCCCTGAGGCACGCAGCCATCTTGGAAGAACTAGGCTTTTTCGATATTGTCATTTCGGTGAAGGCCTTCGATGTCGTGACAACGTGGCAGGCATATCGACTCCTTGCTTCCCGCCGCAATTACCCCCTGCACATCGGCATCACTGAAGCTGGCACCCCCTGGGCTGGCAGCATCCGATCGGCAGTGGGACTCGGCCTCATCTTGGGCCAGGGCCTAGGGGATACCATCCGGGTGTCGTTGACGGGGGATCCCGTCGAAGAGGTAATGGTCGGCTACGAAGTTCTGAAGGCCCTGAATCTCCGGCAGCGGGGACCGATTCTCATTTCTTGCCCCACCTGTGGACGCTGCCAGATCGACCTTCCCCGCCTGGCTAGTGAAGTAGAGAGGAGACTAGCCCACATCAACAAACCGGTTGTGGTGGCGGTGATGGGTTGTGAAGTCAACGGCCCGGGCGAGGCCCGGGAGGCCGATGTGGGCATTGCGGGGGGAAAGAATGCAGCTCTCCTTTTCCGCCGCGGCCAAATGGTCCGCAAGCTGCCTATAGATGAAGTGGTCGACCTGCTCGTCCAGGAAGTGGAGAATTTAGACAAGGAAACGGCAGGGGAGGGAGGCGCTTTCGCGTAGACGCTGCCCACCCTTTCTTTAGGCGAATTGACATGGAGCTTTTGCGTCTGTTAAAATCAGGCTGAAGTGGAGGTAGCTTTATGCGAATGACCAGTGGGTTCATACCAACATTGCGGGAAACACCGGCGGAGGCAGAAATACCCAGCCATAAGCTGATGCTCCGGGCCGGTTTTTTGCGTCGGGCAGCCGCCGGGATTTATACTTACCTGCCCTTGAGCCATCGGGTGCTGATGAAAATCATGCAGATCATCCGGGAAGAGATGAACGCGGCAGGTGGTCAAGAGATCCTGCTGCCAATCGTTCAACCGGCGGAGCTCTGGCACGCCACCGGCCGTTGGGTCGACTACGGCGAAGAGATGTTCCGCCTTAAGGATCGCCACGGCCGGGAGTTTTGTCTAGGCCCCACCCATGAGGAAATCATCACCAGCCTAGTTCAAGGCGAGGTTAGCTCTTATCGCCAGCTGCCCCTTTTGTTGTATCAGATACAGAACAAGTATCGAGATGAAATCAGACCCCGCTTCGGCATCATGCGCGGGCGGGAGTTCATCATGAAGGACCTTTATTCCTTCGACGTGGATCAAAGGGGCCTTGACGAAAGCTACCAGAAGATGTACCAGGCCTACAGCAACGTCTTTGCCCGCTGCGGCCTTGAGACCAAGGCTGTGTTAGCCGACTCCGGGGCCATCGGGGGCAGCCTCACCCACGAATTTGTGGTCCTCGCCGACTGCGGCGAAGCGATCATCGTCTACTGCGCCAACTGTGACTACGCGGCCAACGTGGAAAAGGCCGAATGTCGACCCTTGCCTCGGGAGGACGGAGAGCCCATGCCCTTGGAGAAGGTCTCGACCCCCGGCCAGAAGACTATCGAACAGGTAGCTTCCTTCTTGGGCATCGCCCCCGCGCGCCTCATCAAGACCCTCCTTTACAAGAGCGATGACGAAGTGATCGCCGCCTTGGTCAGGGGCGATCATGAGCTAAATGAGGTGAAGCTGGCCCGGATCGTCGGGACCTTGCAACTAGCGCCAGCCGACGAGGAGACGATCCTCCGGGTTACTGGCGCCCCCGCGGGCTATTGCGGACCCGTTGGTTTGCAGAACGTTCGCCTCATCGTCGACCACGCGGTGGCTGCCCTAGTCAATGGCGTTGCCGGGGCGAATGAAGAAGATGCCCACTTGCTCAATGTGAATATGGGCAGGGATTATGAGCCGGACCTAGTGACCGATATTCGCCTCGTCAAAGCTGGCGACCCATGTCCCAAGTGCGGCACTGCCTTGCTTGGGGCCCGGGGGATCGAAGTGGGCCAGATCTTCCAGCTGGGCACCAAGTACAGCGAAGCCCTGCGCGCCTATTATCTCGATGAAAAGGGCGAACAAAAGCCCATAGTCATGGGTTGCTACGGCATTGGGGTGACCAGGACGATGGCGTCCATCATTGAACAGCACCATGACGAACACGGGATCATCTGGCCCATGTCCGTCGCACCCTTCCATGTCCACATCGTCTCCTTGGGGGATAAGGAGCTGGCCCTGGCGGAAGAGCTTTATGAGCAGCTGACCAGCTCCGGGGTAGAGGTTCTGTTAGACGATCGGGACGAACGACCGGGGGTCAAGTTCAAGGACGCCGATCTCATTGGCATACCTATCCGGATCACCATCGGAGCGAAGTCACTCGCCGAGGGGAAGGTGGAGCTGAAGCTGCGCAGCGGCGAATGGGAAGGCAAACTAGCGCCGGATGAGGTATGTGGGAAGGTGCGGGAGCTCATCGCCAGTAAAGGGGCGTGAACCCCAATTGGATGAAAAGCCAAGGGCCGCGATCATCATCCCGGCTTACAATGAGGAGAATACCCTGGGAAACGTGCTGCGGGCCCTAGCAGGCTCCCAATGGAAGGAAATAATCGTCGTCAGCGACGGTTCTACTGACCGGACGGCTAGGGTGGCCCGCCAACACGGGGCGCAGGTTGTGGAACTGCCCATCAACTTAGGCAAGGGCGGTGCCATGAAGATCGGCTCCTTGAGCACCGCGGCAGAGTATTTGCTGTTCCTCGATGCCGATTTGGTCGGCATCACCGAAGAGCATGTCGCGTCTTTGCTAAACCCTGTCCTGCAGGGCGAGGCGGACATGACAGTAGGCATCTTCGATGAGGGACGTTTGTCGACGGATCTGGCCCAGCGCATTGCCCCGTTCCTTTCCGGGCAGCGGGCCATGCACCGCCGCGTTTTGGAACAAATCCCCGACCTGGAAAAAACCCGCTATGGCGTGGAAGTCGTCCTATCACGTTTTGCCGAGGCCAACGGCCTGCGGGTAAAAGCGGTCATCCTCAAAGACTGCTCCCATGTAATGAAGGAAGAGAAGCAGGGCCTTTGGAAGGGGTTTGCCTCCCGGGTGAAAATGTATTGGGAGATCATCAAGTCCCTTGCCTAGGGAAGGAGAGCAAATGTCGATAATTTGCGTCATCGAACCCGCGCGCGATCATTGGCAGCGGGTTTTGCAGGAAGCAGGCATCCTTGACGATTGGCTTCAAGAAGTCATAGTCAAACGGGTCGAAGTGCACGTCCAAGAGCAGGGATGGCGAATCTTCTTAGGCTGCTCCCTCGATGGCCAGCAGCAACGGGAGCTAATTGCCGGCCTTCAAGGTCTTTTCCCCCAGGTTAAACGGGTGGACCTTGTCTGCCCGTCCCTCGAGGAAGAGGATGATGATGCCTATCTGGAACGAATCCTGAAGGAAGTCGGGCAAAAACCAGCGCCGGTTCCCAAGCAGGAAGCAGCTGGGATCCAGTACGGCCGGGTCATCAAGTCCCCTCCCTGTCCCATAGCGTCGATCCAAGAGGAAGAAAAGAGCGTGGTGGTGGCCGGGGAGATCATCGCCTTGGAATACCAGCCCATGCGCTCCGGCCGCACCCTGCTCCGTTTCGATCTAACGGATCTGACCGACAGCATCACGGTGAAGGTCTTCCTCAAGGAGGGAAGCGAGCTCCAGTTAAATGTTGGCATGTGCGTCTTGGTGCGGGGAGCAGTGATAACCGATCGCCACACCCAGGAACTGACTCTCATGGCCAATGATATCTGCCAACATGAACGGCCTTGCCGCCGTGACGATGCACCGGAAAAACGCATTGAGCTTCACTTTCACTCCAAGATGAGCGCAATGGACGCGACGGTAGACCTCAAAAAGGCCTTTGCCCTAGCCGCCGACTGGGGCCATCCGGCCATCGCCATCACCGATCACGGTGTGGTCCAGGCTTTCCCCGAAGCCCACCAGTTGGGGAAAAAGTACGGGGTCAAAGTCATCTACGGCATGGAGGGCTACCTAGTCGATGAGCCAAATGGGCCTAGCTACCATATTATCATCCTGGCCAGGAACCAACTTGGCCTCAAGAACTTGTACCGGTTAGTGTCCCTGTCCCATGTTGAGCATTTTTACCGAACGCCCCGGATTCCCCGGGAAGAGCTGATTCGCCACCGGGAAGGGCTCCTCCTTGGCTCCGCCTGTGAGGCCGGCGAGCTCTACCAAGCTTTCCTTGCGGGAGAGCCTTCGGAGAAACTAGTCCAAATAGCTTCCTTCTACGACTACCTGGAGATCCAACCCCTGGCGAACAATGCCTTCCTCCTCCGGGAAGGGAGGGTCTCTTCCCAGGAGGACTTGATGATACTAAACGAGCAGATCGTAAGCCTCGGTCGAAAGCTCGGTCTTCCAGTTGTAGCCACGGGGGATGTCCATTTCTTGAATCCTGAAGATGGCATCTACCGGGAGATCCTCTTGGCAGGGCAAGGCTATGCGGATGCTGCCCATCAGCCTCCCCTTTATCTGCGCACAACAACGGAAATGCTGGAGGAGTTTGCCTATCTCGGGGAGCAGACGGCCCGGGAAGTAGTCATCGACAATCCGCGCCGGATCGCCGCTGCCATCGACGATATCGTCCCGATACCTGATGGCCTCCATCCCCCCCACGTACCGGAAGCGGAGGAGAGAATAAGGGAGATGGCCTGGAGGCAAGTCCGAGAGCTTTATGGCAGCCGCCCTCCCGAACTGGTGACAGCTCGCCTTGAGCGGGAGCTTGACGCTATTTGTGACAACGGCTACGCCTCCTTGTACTTAATTGCCCACCGGCTGGTGCAAAAATCCCTCAGTGATGGGTACCTAGTCGGATCGAGGGGATCCGTTGGCTCATCGTTAGTTGCCACCTTGTGTGGAATCACCGAGGTAAACCCCCTCCCACCCCACTACCTATGTCCTAAGTGCCAGTATTGCGATTTTATCACCAGCGGGGAAGTAGAGGCGGGAGTTGACCTGGATGATGCCGACTGTCCCTCATGCGGCGAGCCTCTACGGAAGCTGGGATTTGATATTCCCTTCGAAGTATTCATGGGTTTTCATGGGGATAAGGTGCCCGACATTGACCTGAACTTCTCCGGTGAATACCAGGGGACGATTCACCAGTATGCTGAGGAGCTGTTTGGGGCGGGCCACGTCTACCGAGCCGGCACCATCGCCACGCTGGCCGATCGGACCGCTTTTGGTTTTGTCAAGAAATACACCGAAGAGCAGAATCTGACTGTGCGCGATGCGGAGCTGAACCGGTTAATACAGGGCTGCAGCGGCGTCAAGCGCACAACGGGCCAGCATCCGGGGGGATTGATGATCGTCCCCGAGGGGATGGACATCCATGATTTTTCCCCTATCCAATACCCGGCTAATGATCGAACAAACAATGTCATCACCACCCATTTTGATTACCATGCCATCAGCGAATGCCTGGTCAAGCTGGACATCTTGGGTCATGATGATCCGACCATGCTGCGCATGCTCGGCGACCTGACTGGGACCGATCCCCAGAATGTCCCCCTTGATGACCCGGCAACGATGAGTCTTTTCTCAGGGACGGAGGCCCTCGGTTTGACCCCAGAAGAAGCCGGATGTCCAGTAGGCACTTTAGGGATTCCCGAATTTGGCACCCGGTTCGTCCGCCAGATGCTTGCGGAAACCAGGCCCAATACTTTCGGGGAACTAGTCCGCATCTCCGGCTTCTCCCACGGGACGAATGTATGGACCAATAACGCCCAGGAGCTTATCCGGTCAGGGCAAGCCACCTTGAAGGAAGCCATTGCCTGCCGGGATGACATCATGCTCTATCTCATCCGACAGGGAATCGAAGCAGACCGAGCTTTCAAGGTCATGGAGCAAGTCCGCAAAGGCAGAGGACTAACGGAGGAAGATATCCGCATCATGGAAGCCAATGGTGTACCCCGCTGGTACATCGACTCCTGTCAAAAGATCAGCTACATGTTCCCTAAGGCCCATGCGGTGGCTTATGTGACCATGGCCTTCCGCATCGCCTACTACAAAGTCCACCATCCGGAGGCCTTCTACGCCACCTATTTCACCACCCAAGCCGCCGATTTTGACGCCCACTTGATCCTGCAAGGGCCCGAAACCTTAAAAAGGCGCCTGCAGGAAATTGACCGCAAGGGGAGCGGGGCCACGGCCAAGGAAAAATCGGTGGCGGGACTCTTGGAAGTCGTCTTGGAAGCCTTGGCTCGCGGCATCAGCTTTTTGCCCGTTGACCTTTACAAGTCAGACCCGAAGATTTTCCTGATCACCCCTGCTGGGCTCTTGCCCCCTCTAATTGGTCTGCAAGGGTTAGGGGAAGCTGCAGCAGAGAGCATCGTGGCCGCTCGGCAGGAAGGTTCCTTCACATCCATCGAGGATCTGCGCCGGCGGACCAGGCTGACCAAAACGGTCATCGAAATCCTCGAGGAGCACGGAGCCTTAGGCAGACTCCCGGCCCAAGATCAATTGACCCTTTTCTAAGGACCCTTTCGAGCCCACTGAACCGGTCCCCGTGTTCCCGGCAGGGTGGAACATGCGGCGCCCCCATGGTTCCATGCAAAAACCGGGTGAGGCTTGGAGCGAGGGTCAGCAACCTAACCCTTCCCAACTGAGGGCGATTGTCCCAAAATGCG
>JAAYLV010000028.1 GCA_012521755.1 Bacillota bacterium
CTAAACGAGAGCCTGCTTAAGGTAGGGGCCATTTCTTGGGGTCCCGAGGCAGCTGCTGTGGTGAACGAGGAACATGCCTTGCTGGTGCCCGTCATCGGCTCCGGACAGCGCGTCGGCAGCCTATTGGTGCTCAAGAGCGAGGGCGAGTACAACGACGATGATGTCATCATCGGCGAGTTTGCCGGAACCGTCATTGGCATGGTCATCTCCCATGGCCTGGCCGAAGAGGAAGAGGACGAGGAGATCGAAAAGAGGATGGCTCGCTCGGCTATCAAGAGTCTATCCCACTCCGAAATTGTGGCCATGCAGTACATCTTCGATGAGCTGGAGGGCGATGAAGGCCTCTTGGTGGCCAGCCGGATCGCTGATGAAGCTGGCATTACCCGCTCAGTGATCGTCAACGCCCTGCGGAAGCTCTCCTCGGCGAATGTGATTGAATCCCGCTCCTTGGGGATGAAGGGAACCTACCTGCGGATCCTCAACCGCAGGCTGCGGGCTGAACTTGAGCGGCAGCGCTACCCTTACCCCAGCGGGGCAAGGATGATGAAGAAACAGGCATAAGAAACACCAAGGGCCCAGGCTAAAGCCTGGGCTCTCTCAATCATCAGCCTCCCAAACCCTTGCTGGACCAATGACGGTCCTGCCCCATTTTTCATTCAGCTCGTCAATGACTGTCGTCAGCCGGCTCCGTTCCTCCTCCAAGAGGTCCAGCTGCCTAAATGGATAAAGACCTGTCAAATAGACCCCAAGGAGCCGAAAGCCCTTGGTGAGATCTAGGGTGTGCAGCAGCTCCCGGGCCCCGGCGAAGATGGACCAATCATCCCTAGGCCAGCTGGATTTGGTCTTGCTCCTGGTCAAAGTGGTGAAATCGGGATAGCGGGCCTTGAGGGTGAGGGTCCGAAAGCTTAGATTCCCCTGACGGAGCCTCCTGCCAACCTGCATCGAGAGGCGCAGCAGCTCCGCTTCAAGGACCTTGACGTCGAAAAGGTCGGCGGGAAAAGTGTTTTCTGCCCCTAGTGACTTGGCCTCCCACTCGCATTCCACAGGCCTGTCATCGATCCCCCTTGCCAAGAGAAAAAGCTGTCTGCCCATTTTCCCGAACTTGCGGACGAGCCATTCCTCCGGGACCCCTCTTAGCTGCCCGACAGTGCTTATCCCCAGCCGCGCAAGCTCCCTGGTTGTCTTGGCGCCTACTCCCCACAGGACGTCAACCGGCAGGGGAGCTAAGACCTCTTCGACCTGTCCCTCCCCGATGATCACCAGTCCGTTGGGCTTTTGCAGCCCTGACCCAAGTTTGGCCAAGAACTTGTTGCCGGCGATGCCGACGGAGGCGCTAAGTTTAAGTCTTTGCCTGATAGCGTCCTTGATCGTTTGCCCCATATCCTCCAGGGAAGAATAGAAATGCTCACAGCCCGTCATGTCGAGGAAGGCTTCGTCGATGGAGAGGGGCTCCACCAGGGGGCTGAACTCCCGCAGGAGGACGAAAAGAGCTTGGGATACTTCATGGTAGCGATCATGGCGGGGCGGGATGAACACTCCGTGGGGGCACAGCTCGATGGCTCTGCGAATTGGCATGGCCGAGTGGACGCCAAAGGCGCGGGCTTCGTACGAGCAGGTGGACACCACCCCCCGCGGGGAATCGCGGCTGCCAATGATCACCGGCTTGCCGGCCAGGGACGGATTATCCAGGATCTCAACGGCAGCGAAAAAGGCGTCCATGTCCACGTGAGCTATGGTCCGCAAAGGAATCACCCCCGTGACTATTCGCCGCTTGCGGGGCATTTCCCTCGCACGGCGAGGAAGGAGGAATGTATTGTGCCCGATGCGAAATACGTCAAATACGGAGGGGTCAGGTTCGTCAACAATGCATCCCCTGAAGAGATCAACCGCTACGTCAGGGACCTGCCTCCAGAGGACAGGGAGTCCCTGTTTGAGGTGATCAAGATCCTCCACGATGAAGGCTTGATCACCGTGTTGGAAGATGAACCGATGACCACGGTGGATGAGAATATGCTGCCATACTTGGAATAGGAGTTGATGCAGGATAGACTTGTTGGCGCAGACCCAAACCCATATAATTATCTATAATGCCAAGTAGTATGGGAGGGGTAAGATAGATGTCCCAAGGGCCCAATGAGCGGGGCATTCTAGTGGGCTGCATCCAAAAGGGCCAGTCCCTGGCAGACCTCTTGGAATCCCTCGATGAGCTGGCCCTCCTCTTGCAGGCCAGCGGCGGCCTGGCTGTCGGCCGGGTGGTGCAGACCAGCAGCCAGCTTGATGGCGCCACCTACGTGAGCCTGGGCAAGGTCGACGAGATCCGCTGGCAAATAGAGGCGGAAAGGGCGAGCCTGGTCGTCTTTGACGATGAGCTGAGCCCGGCCCAAGCCCGCAACCTGGAGAATATGCTGCAGGTGAAGGTTCTTGACCGCACCCAGCTGATCCTCGACATCTTCGCCCAAAGGGCCCAAAGCAAAGAAGGCAAACTCCAGGTGGAGCTTGCTCAGCTCAACTATCTGCTGCCCAGGCTGACGGGTTTGGGAACTGAGCTTTCCCGCCTTGGCGGCGGCATTGGCACCAGGGGACCGGGCGAAACCCGCTTAGAGACCGACCGCCGCAGGATCCGCCGGCGCATCGCCCACCTCAGGCGGGCCCTGGACCAAGTTCGGGGCCGCCGCTCTTTGCAGAGGCGAAGCCGGCGGCGGGGACTTCTCCCGACGGTGGCCTTGATCGGCTATACCAACTCGGGCAAGTCGACCCTCCTCAATCGCCTCACCGGGGCCGATGTGTTCGTCGAAGATCAGCCCTTTGCCACCCTCGATCCGACGGTCCGCCGGGCCGTCCTGCCTGATAATCGCAGGATCCTGCTGGTGGACACCGTCGGGTTCATCCGCAAGCTGCCCCACCAGTTGGTGGCTGCCTTCCGGGCGACCCTCGAGGAGGTGGTCGAAGCCGACGTCCTCGTCCACGTGATCGATGCTGCGCGAGCCGACTGGGAGAAGCAGTGCATGGCCGTCGTTCAGGTCCTTGAGGAGCTGGGGGCCGGCTTCCATCCTTTGTTGACGGTTTTCAACAAGGTTGACCTGCTCAGCCCAGATCAAAGGGCGCGGCTTCGGAATGGGCATCCCGATGCAGTCCTCATCTCCGCCAGGCACGGCTGGGGCATCCCTGAGCTGCTCGATGCGGTGGGCAGGCTCCTTCCCGAACCGACGGTGGTAGCCGCCTTCCATCTTCCTTACGACCGGGGAGATCTTGTCGGCTACCTCCATGACCGGGGGCAGGTTCTGGAAGAGCACTATACGAACCAGGGCATCCACATGAAGGTCATCATGCCCCGCATCTTAGCCAATCGGCTGGCGGAGTACATGGTAGCGGGGGATTAGGAGGTGGTGCACATGGGCAAGGGGAAAGATAAGTGGCCGATTCTGCTTATTCGATTCGCGCAGGCCCTGACGGTGGGCCTAGCATATTATTTCGTCGTCGGGATCCCGGGGCTGCCCTCTTCCTTCGTCGCCATTTTCGTTGCATTGCTTCCTTTTGACTTGATTGTGGCTATGCCCAGCATCTCCTTTGGCCTGCGCCACTGGCGCCAGTTCATCCGGGTGCTCCTGCCCCGCATCACCGGCACGGCCTTCGTATTGATGATGGGTCTTGCCTTCGGGTTGGCCTTTGGTTTGGGAGTGCGTTTGGGTTTTCCGGCGCCCATCGCCGGCGTGCTCTTGGTTGGCCTGGCATATACGTTTGCGATCAGGGTTCGCGGCAACATCTCCAGCTATGTGGCCATTGTGGGCGGCCTGACCGTCTTTGAACGGCTCCTTGCCAATCCTTTGGGTTCGGGCAGCCTCTTCGACCAAATGGCCCCCGTAGTCCTCACTATCGCCGTTGGCACCTTTGCTGCGCTTCTCGCCGGCTGGGTGGTCGGCTTGGCGATGGGGCTCATCACTCGCTCCCTCCTGCCGCGGGGCTACAAGACCCTGCGCAGCTTCGCCTATGAGCTGCCCCTGGAGATGCAGCCCTTCCGGGAAGTGCTGAAAATGGAGACGGATTTAGCCTTGGCCGAAGTCAATGTTGCTCAGAACTGTCCGTTGGTCGACCGAACCCTGCGGGAGCTGCGCCTGCGGGAGACTTACCAGACAAACGTGCTGGCGATTCACCGGTCCGGCAGGGACATCGTCGTACCTGGCGGCGAAGACGTCATTAAACCGGGAGATATGGTTCTGCTGTTAGGTCCTGTAGGCAGCATCGCCCAAGCTGCCAATCTGCTGAAGGGAAGTGCCGAATGTGGGTGAACAGTACAGTTACGGGGGCCAGGCGGTCATCGAAGGGGTTATGATGCGGGGCAGGCTGGGGATGGCCATCGCCGTCCGGACCCCTAAGAAGGAAATCAGCCTCCATGAAGAGCGGCTGCAATCTTTAGGCTCCCGCTATCCTATTCTGAAGCGGCCGATCATCAGGGGCAC
>JAAYLV010000138.1 GCA_012521755.1 Bacillota bacterium
ATTTTCAACGGGGAGTCCGCTACGATGGCCGGCCCAACGTGGTGGGCATCATCAAGGGCAAGGGCGAAGGACGATCCCTCATCCTCAATGCCCACGCGGACGTGGTGGCGGAAGGGCCCCATCACCTCTGGCCTGCCGGTCCCTGGGACGGCGCGATCATCGATGGCAAGATCCACGGCCGGGGGGCGGCTGATTGTAAAGCTGGCTTGGCCATCGCCCTCTTCCTGGCCAAGGCCTTCCGGGAGCTGGGCATCGACCTGGGGGGGGATTTATCCATCCATAGCGTCGTCGATGAAGAATGGGGCGGCGGGGGGAGCCTGAGCGCGGTGCTGCGGGGTTATACCGCGGATGGGGTCGTGATCCTCGAGCCAACTAATCTGATTATTTGCCCCGGCAGCCGGGGCGGGCAGACGTTCCGGATCACCGTCAAGGGCCGGGGAGCCCACCCCGTCGAGTCCCACAAAGGGGTCAGCGCCTTGAAGAAGGCCATTTGGCTGATGGAATGCATGGACAAGTTGGAGGAGTGGCGGCAGGAGCAGTGGCGAACGGAGCTGTTTAAGGATTTCCCCATTTTCCTGCCCTTGGTGATCGGCCGCATTTCCGCGGAAGAGTTCCCCAGCAAGGTGCCGGAAAAGTGCATCATGGAGGGCCTCATGGGCTACCATCCCCAGGAGGAGTACCAAGACGCCCGCCGGGAGCTGGAGGAGTTCATCGCCCAAGCAGCCCGGATGGACCCCTGGCTGCGGGAGCACGAGCCTGAGGTAGAGTGGCTCGGCCTCAACAAGGAAGGCGCCGAGATCCCGACGAGCCATCCCCTAGTAGTCACACTGGCTGACCATTTCCGGGGGGTTGCCGGACGTGAGCCCCTCATCCAAGGCTTCCCGGCGGGAACGGACATGCCCTACTACGTCAGGTACGGCCGTATGCCCACCATCCTCTTCGGACCAGGGGAGCCCCGGGACTGTCATAGCATCAACGAAGCGGTCGCGGTCGACGATCTGATCCTGGGCGCAAAAATCATGGCGGGCTTCGTCATCGAGTGGTGCACTGCGGTCTGATATGCTGCTTTCAAGGAGCATCCAACTGCTCGGCAATGTTCGGTCCGCATCCCTTGCATGGCCGCCGTCAGGATCGTAGGCCACCAGGGGCCTACCCGGAGCTACAGCTTTGCACCACCGCCGTCTTGACGCCGAAGTGGTCCGCCAGGGCGAGGACCCTTTCCAGGTCGCGGATCCCAGAGGCAGTCGGTTCCGTGACGATCAAGGCACCTAGGCATTGGCGGAAACCTCTAGACGGCCGACCCCGGGGGTCCATCGATGATGACGTATTTGTGCCCAGCTTGGCATGGACCATGGGTCTGTATGTTGTCTTGGACATGTACCGGTCTCCGGAGGTAACATCTTCCATGACGATGGCATCCTCGGGACAGACGTGGTCGCAGACGCCGCAGCCTCCACAAGCAATCGGATGGACGTTAGCATGCCCATCAACCATGGTAAGAACATCGAACCGGCAGACGGATGCACCCCTCGCAGCCGGTGCAGCGATCCTGTTGGATGACAGCCTCCTTGGAACCTTAGAAATCATGGGACTCTTGCACCTAAGGCGCGAGAAGTAGACGCAAGTCGAAGTCATCCACATCACAGCCTTGTCCTTCGCCAGGGCCGCAAAAGACCCCGCGACAGAGGTCTTGCCCGTTCCCCCTTGCCGCTAATGACCAGCAGGGACATCAACGATGACGAGGCCTTCTAGGTCTTTGCCCTCTTTCGGAGACAGCCACCACCGGCGCGGTTAAAGGCGGTCCGCGGTGAACAAGGCTGCCTTGGTGCCAGCTCCGGCCCCTTCATTAGGAAAGGCCCCATAGCCGCTTGTTTCCGAATCGACGATGATGAACTGCTCAGGTCGCCCAAACCGGGGACTTTCTTTGCCCTGAGGGCTTCCCTCCCAGAGATCTTCCCGTAATGGGATCCATGAATCTCAAGCAGCAAAAAATGTTTGGCCAGCTAAACAAATCTTGACC
>JAAYLV010000029.1 GCA_012521755.1 Bacillota bacterium
TACGGCCACGGCATCCGGGAGGCGGCTGCCGCCTTCCTGGCCGGCGGCGCCGATTGGCTGGGGGTTGCTGACCTTTGGGAAGCAGAAGAGCTTCGCCGGGCAAACATCGACTCGCCCATCTTGGTGTTCGCCCCCGCGCCCAAGCTGGAAAAGTTCAGCTTATCCTTGAATGTCCGCTCCACGGTGTGCGATCTGGAAACGGCCCGGGCCCTGGCGAGCCTCGCCCGCCGCCACGGCAAGAAAGCCAAGGTCCACATGAAGGTGGACTGCGGCATGGGCAGGCTCGGAGTCTTGCCGGCCCAGGCCGGGGATTTTGCTGGGCAGCTTCTTCGTCTAGAGGGGTTAGAGCTAGAGGGGATTTATACCCACTTCTCCCAGGCGGATGATGTCCGCCGGACAAGGCGGCAACTGGCGGTTTTCCTGGAAGTCCTGTCAAGTCTTAAGGCCCGGGGGATCCACATACCCCTGGTCCATGCGGCCAATAGCGCCGCGCTGCTTCGATTTCCCCCCTCCCATCTGGGAATGGTGCGCCCTGGCACAGTCCTCTACGGCCAGGGCGCACCTGATCTTTTCCCCACCTGGCGGCTGAAAACAAGTGTTGTCTATGCCCGCGTCCTTCCCCGGGGCCATCGGGTCGGCTACGGGGGAGAATGGAAGGCTAGCCGCCCGACCCTGGCGGGCGTCGTGCCCATGGGATACTCAGATGGGCTGGCTTTGGAGCCCCAGCGCTCCCCCCTAAGGCAGCTGCTGGGGGCTCTACAGGGATTTGTCTGCGCCAGGCCTGCCGGCTGGACCTCCGGCGGGCAGGTCTTCTTCCTCGGGCGGACGTCGATGAACATGGCCTCCCTCAGTCTGCCAAAAAACTACGGGGAAGAAGCCGTCGAGCTTGTCGCCCGTCGGACAACCATCAGTCGGCGCCTGCCCAAGATTTATTTCCGGGATGGGCGTCCCTGCTACGCCATACAGGATGGCTCCCGCTGGAGCATCATCGAGCGCGATGGAGTCTACTTCCGCCTCGGGCGGCTGCCAGACTAGCCCGGGGACTGCTGATGAAAATTCCGGAAGATACAGGGGTTAGGCCCTGCTACAGAGAATAACCCCGGTAGACATTTTACTGGGAGGTGCCTATATGACCCCTCGCGAGCGGGTTTTGGCTGCGCTGAATCATCAGCAGCCCGACCGGGTCCCACTAGACTTCGGGTCAACGAACTGTACCGGGATAACGAAGAAAGCTTACGAAAGGCTCAAAGAGTACTTAGGCATCGAGAAAGAAACTGTCCTCATGGACCGGGTCCTCCAGCTGGCCATTGTCGATGAAGAGGTCCTTCAGCGTTTCCGCATCGACACGCGAGGACTATTCATCGGCCCGCCGGATAATTGGCAGGATATTGAGCTGCCCGACGGCAGCTTTCAAGATGAATGGGGCGTGATCAGGAAGAAGCCGCCGTCCTCTTTCTATTACGACCTGGTCTACAGTCCTTTCCAAGACGGCCTCAGCGAAGAGAAGCTGGAAAGCCACAACTGGCCCGACCCATTCGATCCGGGAAGGGTCAGGGGCCTGGCGGAAAAGGCCGCATATTTGCACAAGGAAACGGACTACGCGGTGGTACTGCAGATCAAAGGCGGCTTCATCACCCAAAGCCAGTATCTGCGGGGCTTTGAGGGCTGGTTCATCGATCTATTGCTGGAGCCGGAGCTTTTGGGCAAGCTCCTCGATCGAACCCTGGACTTCTCCATCAAGCTTGCCGGCCAGGCCCTCGATGCGGTGGGGGACAATGTGGATATCTTGATGTTCGGGGACGATATCGGGATCCAGACGGGACCGATGTTTTCTCCCGAGGTTTATCGGAAGGTAATCAAGCCCCGCCAAGCCAAGTTCGTCGGCTTCCTCAAGGAGAAAAGCGGCGGCAAGAAAGTCTTGATGCATACTTGTGGTTCAATTATCGACCTGATGGACGACCTCATCGAAATCGGCATCGATGTCTACAACCCCGTCCAGACGACGGCCGCGAAGATGGACCCGGTTGCTTTGAAGGAGACCTTCCGAGGCCGGATGGCCTTCTGGGGCGGGATCGACACCCACCGGGTGCTGCCTAAAGGCACCCCGGAGGATGTCCGCAATGAGGTGGCCAAGATGATCGGCCTGCTGGCTCCCGGCGGCGGATTCGTCCTCAATTCGGTCCACAACATTCAGCCCGATGTGCCTCCGGAAAACATCTGCGCCATGTTCGATGCCGGATGGGAGTTGGGCAAATACTAACGAGCAGGGGCTCCCCCAGGGGAGCCCCCTCCTTTTTATTCCGCGATAGGCGCTTCCATGATGATGCACTTCTCTTTCCAGCGGCCGGTGGCGTAATAGATTCTGCTCATTAACATGCTGAGGACGGAACTGGTGACGATGGCGATCCAGATCCCATTGGCCCCGAGGGAGGGAATGCTGGAGAGGACCTTGGCCAAAGGCACCCTGATGACCCACAGGGAGGCGATGGAAAAGAGCATGGTCGGCAAGGTGTCCCCCGCACCCCGCAACAGCCCATTGGTGACAAAGAGGAGGGCCATGGGAATGTAGCCCAGGCTCAAGATCCGCAGGTGGCCCTTGCCCAGGTCAAGGAGCCTCAGATCGGATGTGAACAGGCTAAGGAGGGTCCCCGGCGTCACTTGGGCGATGAGGGTCATGATACTGGCGATGCCCACTGCCAGCAAGGTGGCCCACTTGACCGTCTCGCGCACGTTGTCTTCGTTGCCCGCCCCGATGTTTTGCCCTGCGATGGCCGAAGTTGCCATCGAGATGGACTGGGAGGGCATCATGGCGAATTGGTCTAGCCTTGAGGCCATGCCGAAAGAGGCTACCGTCTCCGTTCCAAAGGTGTTGATGATGGAGTTGACCACCAAGGCGCCGATGGAGACGACCGACATCTGGACGCCAGAGGGGATGCCGATCTGGATAGTCTTCAAGGTCAGATCCTTGTCAAACTTGAATTCTTTTAGGTTTATGCGCAATATGTGCCCCTGTTTGTTCAGATACCACGCCGCGGCAATGAAGGAGATCCCCTGGGCTATGGTGGTAGCTAAAGCAGCGCCGGCAACTTCCATCCGAGGAAAGGGCGGGATCCCCAGGATCATGAGCGGGTCGAGGATGATGTTGATGACCGTTGCCAGGGCGAGGAACTTCAGCGGCGTCGTCGAGTCGCCGAGACCCCTCAAGATGGCGCTGACGACGTTGTAGCCGAACATGAAAAAGAGCCCGAGCAGATAAAGGTTCAGGTAGCTGGAAGCCAGGGGCAGGATTTCCTCAGGGGTGTTGATCAGCCTGAGGATGGCTTTGTTGAAGCGTATGCCCAGGACAGTCAGGACGACAGATACAACAGACAGGAGCAAGAATGTATTGTTAATGGTTCTCGTGACCATTTCATAACGCTTCGCGCCCCAGTACTGGGCCACTAGCACCGTAGTCGCCATGGTGAGCCCCATCAGGGACGACACCAACACCATAATCACCGGGCCGCTGACCGATACGGCGCCTAAAGCTTCAGGGCCCAGGAATTTGCCCACCCAAATGCTGTCCACGGTGTTGTACAATGCCTGCAGCAAGTTGCCAAGGAGCATCGGCAGCGAAAAAAAGATGACGTGGCGAAGCATGCTGCCTTGCGTGAGATCCTGACGTTCCTGCATCTTCATCACCCACTCCTAGCTCGACTACTTCAGTACAGCAAAAAAGCAACCGCCGATCCAGCAAGCCCGTTGGTTCTAGAACAGCGGTTGGCACCGATAGCTAGTTTCTTGCATCATCCGGGCCTGTACCATAACGCCCTCCCCATGACCGTCTGGTCATTGACTCTAGTCAAAGGCTAGCAGAAAGACGAAGGAAAGTCAATCCGGCTGGAAAATATTGTGTGCTTGCACGGTCCACCGTGATGTCGAGGGTAAGGCGTGGGAACCGAATCGTGGACGCTGGGTAGACTGCAGTGGGGACTGCCGGGTATGCAGTCCCCTTTTTCCTCAACGACAAGGGTTGACTTCAGTACACTAACAAGGATAATCGGTCGGGCCATGCAGGTTCTCTCAAAAGCTCCCCAACACCAACCTTGGCAAGAACATCGGCAGCGCCGGTACATACGTTATTAGGAACAATACTGCCACCATAGACAAGACAAAAGGTATTAACTTGCGGACTATGCTTGCCACGTTAGTCCTCGCGATGCTCGTCGCAACGAACAGGCAAACCCCGTAAGGTGGAGTGCACATACCGATACACAGATTAACAGCCATAATGATACCGAAGTGCAATTGATCGATTCCCACTTTGGTCGCTAGAGGGAAGAGAATGGGGGCAAGAATGAGAATTGCCGGCGTCGTGTCCATTATCATCCCGGTGAACAGGAGGAGAAGGTTAACGAGGAAGAGAATGATTGTTGGATTGTCCGAAAGAGCCAGGATGCGACTGGTGAAAAGCTGCGGAATGCGCTCAATAGCCATGATCCAGCCAAAAACCGAGGCGGCGGCGAGACAGAAATTGATGGCCGCCGTCGTGATGGCTGTATGCAAGAGTATCTTGGGAATCTCCTCCAAAGACAGCTCGCGGTAGACGAAACAACCGATAATAAAGGCATAGAAGGCTGCAATAGCCCCGGCTTCAGTAGGGGTAAAGACGCCTGCGATAATCCCCACAATAATGATTAACGGCATTATCAGCGCTAGAAAACTATCTTGAAAAGTCGTCCAGACTTGCTTTAGGGAAAACTGCCCACGGGATGTGATGACTGTGCCGCTAAAGAAGTAGCTCATAACCATCAACGCAATGCCGATGAGGATGCCGGGAACATAACCCGCCAGAAACAGTCCCCCGATGGAAATGTCCGCGGTCACCCCTAGAATAATCATGGTGATGCTCGGAGGAATGATGGGGCCGATGCAAGACGATGTGGCCGTGATGACAACACTAAAGTCCATATCGTAACCTTCTTCGATCATGGCCGGGATCAAGACCGCCCCAATGGCCGATGTATCCGCAACTGCCGACCCGGATATACCGGCGAAAAACATGCTTGTCAGCACGTTGACCATCGCCAAACCGTTACGGATATGTCCTACCAGCGCGTTGGCGAAGTTGATCAAGCGCCGGGAGATCCCACCAGCTCCCATCAAGTCGCCCGCTAGCAGGAAAAAGGGAATAGCAGCAAGAGCAAAGCTATCCAGAGAGGTATACATTCTTTGCACGATTACCGAGGGTGGGATAAGCCCCTGCGACCATATGCCCATCCCTGTACTGATGGCAATTGCAAAAGCGATGGGAGCCCCTAACGTAGCTAGTACGAGGAAGCCAACAAAGATGGTTAGCGCCAAGGTTATCACCTCAACCTTGAGAAAAGTAACACCCGATTCGAGTTGTCTACATCGGGGACCGGTGTTCCCTTTGCATAAACCCTAGTGAAATCAGCCGCCATATGTCCTTGACCAGGTAGTACGCCATAGCCAACCCGCTTGTCGGGATGGCCAAGTAAACGTAGATCATGGGTAGATTAAGCATTGGCGACCCCTGGCCTTTACCGACCGCAAGGAACTTGACCCCCTGACCAATCAAGACTAAGACCACAAAGCCTAAAATGGCCAAGTCAACCAGCAAAGATATCGGCACCTTTAGAACCGAGGGCAAGAATAGCTCATCAAAGCCAAGACCGAAATGGCCCTTGTGTTTAACGGCAACAGCCGCCCCAAAGAAAGAGACCCAAACGAGTAGGTAGCGGGAGATCTCCTCAGACCATGACAATGGGGACGCCAGGATATATCGATAAATAATCTGCAGAA
Organism: Bacillota bacterium; assembly: GCA_012521755.1. Classification (GTDB taxonomy): domain Bacteria; phylum Bacillota; class Limnochordia; order JAAZLZ01; family JAAZLZ01; genus JAAZLZ01. The sequence goes on from JAAYLV010000029.1 coordinate 5,806, forward strand.
GAACAACAATCACCAATGCGATCAATAGCAGGCAGGTAAACGCCTCCAAAGGATAACGAACGATTTTTCTCAGCATGTTGTCCTCCCCATCCCCTAAATTGGCCCGGGGGAGCCACCGGTCCCCGGGCCTATATTGCTACTGCCTGACGAGTTCAAGGAGTCTCTTATCGATATGGCCCATCAGCTTTTCGTCATCATAAATCGACTGAACTGCTTCACGGAATCTAGTTAGGTCGGGTTCATTAAAGACCATTCCCCGCTTCTCTAGCTCCGACTGAGCTTCGGCCATCGCCTCTGCCCAAAGTCTGCGCTCATAATCCTCAGCCATCTTCCCAGCTTCCAGGACGACCTCCTGGACATTCTTGGGCAGCCTCTGGAAGGCGGACTCGCTGATCAGGAAAGCATTGACATCATAGAAATGGTGGGTGTATGTGAAGTACTTCGTCACCTCATAGTGTTTCTGAGACAGAATAGTCTCGGGATTGTTCTCTGCTCCATCGACTACGCCCTGTTGCATCGCACTGTAAAGCTCACCGAAGGCCATGGGCACTGCACTGGCCCCCATGGCGTTCAACGTCGCGACCATGATAGGGCTTTCCATTACGCGTATTTTCATGCCCCTCAGATCCTCTGGGCTGTTGACCGGTCTTCGGGAATTGTATACATTCCTGGAGCCGGCATAGAACCAAGAGACGAGGCGAAAGCCCTGATCCACCAGAACCTTCTGCAGAGCTTCCCCTAGCTCGCTGTTCAGACAGTCAAAGAGGTGGTCCTCCCCTTCGAAAAGATAGGGCAAATTCAACACATCAATCTCGGGCACGAAGCGGGATAAGGGAGCGGTGGCTGTCTTGGCCATTTCAATCGTCCCGAGCCTAAGTCCTTCCACATAATCCCGCTCGCTGCCCAGCTGTCCCCCGGAGTACACGATTACCTCTACTTCACCGTTCGTTTTTTCCGCAACAAGTTCAGCAAAGTAGTGCATCGCTTTCGTGTGCACAGCTGCATCGGTCAAGACCGTTGCCGCCTTCAAGACAATCTTAGCCTGAGCAAATGTGCCAACAAGAAGCATCAGACAGAGAGATAGAACAACTAGCGCTCCCCGCTTTCTCATCTCGGAAACCCCCTCTCAGACAAACACCCTTCGTCCATGTTGTCACTTGCACAAACCCAACACCCTTACTGTCAAGATAATTCTGACTATATAGGCCCACCTCCTTGTCCCTCGTGTTGTCCCGTGCTGCCCCAACTTTTGTCACCATTAATTACATATATCATTTGCTATTCATTTGTCTTTTCCTCCCTTATTCTTATTCTTTTTTGTTGCACTGTACTTTGTTGGTTCTTTACATGCTTAGTTGTTATGCCTGTTTAAGTGATGTCGTGGCTATTATTATGATAATTCCTGTTGCTATGGAAGGAAATAGCACCATTTTGCCTAATTATTAATATGTGTTCTTGATGATGACAAATGTCGCATGCCTTGTGTAGGGATGGACTATGATGCTCCCAGACACAGAGAAGAGGTGGTCGATAGGAATGTATTTTTATCACAACAAGTTTAGAGCGCCGGACTTTGAACGGGGACAGATCAGTTTTCAGCCAATTAAATTGTTCCAATACGAGAGGACTTTGCGCCATCATCTTGAATCGGGCAGCCTGGCAACCAGTGATGTCAGGCGAGTGCTGTGGGTGATGCTGCTCATCCGCGAATTCGAGGAAATGGTCGTGCGACTGAGAACCAAGGCTTTCGTGCCCCTCGAAGGGTTTCAGTTTCGCGGTGCAACGCACCTTTCCGTAGGTCAGGAAGCAGTCGCGACAGGCATGATGATAACGATGACAAGCGAGGATCTGATAACTAGCACCCACCGCGGGCATGGTCATTCCATGGCTAAGGGAGCCCTGGCCATCTTGCGCAGGGAAGACTTGGCCAGCTCAGGCATCCCTGAAACGGGGGTAAGGGATGCTCTCGGGGAACATGTGTACCGCATGATGGCAGAGCTCTTGGGGAAAGAAGACGGTTACTGTCGGGGCCGGGGAGGCGGCATGCACATCGCCGACTTTGCAGTTGGCAACTTAGGCGCCAATGCCATTGTGGGGGGAGGGGCACCCATCGCGGTTGGTGCCGCCATCGGTTCAATGAAGCTAGGCAAGAAAGGGGTCGTGTATTGTTTCCTGGGAGACGGCGCTGTAAACAACGGTGTGGTAATGGAGTCCCTCAATTTTGCCTCCATGGCTCAATTTAGGGAAGGCGTACCCATCGTTTTTGTGGTGGAAAACAACTGTTACGGCATGACCGGCGCGGCAATAGGCGAACTGACTGGACTAGATTACCTAGCTCGCCGAGCTGCTGGCTTTAGACCAGATAATCTCAACGCGGAGGTTGTTGACGGCACTAATATCCTAGCTGTTTATGATGCCGCGGTGAGGGCAAAAGAACTGGTACAAAGAGGCCAGGGCCCGGTGTTCCTGGAGTGTATGACTTACCGATATTATGGCCATTCCCTCAGCGACGATGGCTCTGCCTATCGTTCCTCCGAAGAGGTACTCGCTTGGAAGGAAAAAGACTGCCTCGACCGTTTCATCAACGAGATCCGCCAAACCAACGTGATTAGCGAAGAAGAGATATGTGAGATCAAGGGGGCTGTCGCTGCCATGGTGGAAGAGGCTACTATGCGAGCTGCCCACGCCCCTGAACCCGACCCAACAACCCTCCATGAGGGGCTATTTGCGCCGGCAGTACAGGTCAGCTACCCGCGCCCCACCGTTCCCCCTTTTCGACGCAACTCTAAGGGCCAACTCACCTATCGCCAGGCCGTTATTGAGGCATTACAAGAAGAAATGGAAATCAACCCCAGGGTAGTCTTGTATGGTGAGGATGTGGCTAGTTACGGAGGAGCTTTCCAAGCAACTGTCGGGCTTCTCGAAAAGTATGGGCCTGACAGGGTGTTTAATACGCCCATTTCGGAAGCGGCAATAATTGGAACGGGAGTAGGGATGGCCTGCGTTGGTCTACAGCCGGTAGTAGAGATAATGTATATCGATTTCCTCTTGCAGGCAATGGACCAGCTGGCCAATCAAGCCTGCAAAATTCGGTACATGTTCGGCGGCAAGACCACAGTACCTCTAGTTGTCCGAACAACGATAGGCGGGGGTAAAGGCTACGCCGGACAACACTCCCAGAGCCTTGAGAGCATGATTACCCATTTCCCCGGTCTAAAAGTTGTTGCCCCCGCAACCGCGTATGACGTGAAGGGACTGTTAAAATCAGCCATTAGAGACCCTAACCCCGTAGTGTTCATCGAACACCAACTCTTGTACTCCCAGCAGGACGTCGTTCCGACGGAGGACTACCTAGTCCCAATCGGCAAAGGATGCGTAAGACGGTCGGGCAGTGACTTGACCATTGTTGCCTACTCCTACATGGCAACCGTCGCTCTACAGGCGGCGGCCGAACTAGAGAGACTGGGCGTTAGCGCGGAGGTCATCGACCCGCGAACCCTGGTGCCATTAGATGAAGGACTACTCGTTGACTCCGTCAAGAAGACCGGCAGATTGCTCGTTATAACCCAATCAACGCCTGTTGCCTCTTTTGCGGAACATATCGTCACAGTAGTCCAGAGAGATGCCTTCGACTATCTCGACCACCCTATTGTACTCTTGGCTAGCGCCGAAGTACCCCTGCCAATGGCTTCAACACTTGAGCAGGCGTGTTTGCCGAACAAAGACAAGATCGTTGCTGCGGCATCGGCTATGCTCGGTGTTACCTAATTTGATAATGGTAGAAAGGAGGCCAGCAGGATGGAACTGTTCCTGGACAGCTCAAATCCAAAGGAAATCAGGGAAGTGAGGAGTTGGGGGCTGCTCACAGGTGTTACCACGAACCTTACCCTCATCTCTCAACCAGGTTCGGACAAATGGATTGTTTTGCGGGATATCCTTGATGCATCGCCGGGGCCAGTCATGGTCCAAGTAGTTGGCTGGCATGAACCGGAGACGATGATCGACCAAGCCAAACGGCTCCATAGCTACAGCCAGCGGATAATCGTCAAGATACCGATGAGCATTGCCGGCATCCAGGCCCTCCTAGCCTTGAAAGGGGAGGTGCCGGAATTGCGAATCACTATGACTGCTGTATCGTCAGTTGCTCAAGCCTATTTGTGCGGAAAAGCCGGGGCGGATATCGTAGCCCTTTTCAACGGTCCCTTCGACCTCGTCTCCGATACGCCAGTGGATCTCGTCACCCCGGTCCGAAGGATCTTTGACAACTATGGATTCAAGACCAAGATCCTAGCCTGCGGCCGTTTCCCGCGCCTTTTTGGTGAGTTCGCAGCCGCAGGAGCCGATATGTGCACAATGAAGTTCGAGTATATGCGCATGTTGTACGAACATCCCTTTACCGAATCACGGATGAACGGTTTCTTGCGGGACTGGGAGGCAAGATTCGGGGACGAAACATGGTAGCCACTGCCTCCGAGTTGACAAGATTAGTTCTATTCTGAGCAAGTCTATGGTAAGATGGTATCGACTCCGCCACCACGACAACAGACAACTGATCTGATTCATAATACCAACGAGAGAGGGCAAGGGCAGAGTGTTGTCTGAAGAGAGACTGAGGTTGATTTCGCAGGTTGCTTGGTTGTACCATCAAAGGGGACTCACTCAACAGCAGATCGCGGATCACCTCAACATAAGCAGAGCAAGGGTCATCAAATTGTTAGCAGAGGCGGTCGAGGAAGGCATCGTTCGCATCACCGTAAACAGCCCATACTTGCCTACCTTTGAATTGGAACGGCAGTTGTGTGATGCTTTCGGCCTTCAGGAAGCAATCATCGTTGCCTCATCAAATGATCCTGAACGATTGAAACAAGCATTGGGATCAGCCGGCGCTTCATACCTGGAACGAAGTCTGTCCCAGGGCGACATACTTGGGACTGCTTGGGGAACCACCATCTACGCAGTTGCGCGCCAACTGCAGCCTCGACGTTTGTTGCCTGGTCTGACGGTAGTACAATTAATTGGCGGTCTGAGCACAAGTGAGGGTGCGAACTCTCTTGACGTTGCTAAGGTCATCGCGGATAAGTACGGAGCACGCTATCTGGGACTATTTGCTCCAGCAGTCGTCGATTCCAAAAGCATCAGAGATACCCTCCTCTCCGACCATAACATCAGGCAAGTGTTTGGCATAGCGCAAACGGCGACTAAAGCCTTGATCGGGATCGGCACCCCAAATCTAACCTCCAGCCTGGCCAATAGTGGTTTTGCCACTCCGGCAGCCCTCCAAGATGTGGCTGCGAAACGAGGCGTAGGTGAGTTGGTAGGACGTTTCTTTGACATCCACGGGGGGCCAATCAGGTCGGAACTAGATGAACGGACTGTGAGCCTGCCACTTTGTAAAGTCAGGGACATACCCTGCGTCATCGCCGTCGCCGGCGGGCCCGACAAAGTCCAGGCCGTTTTAGGCGCAATCAGGGGGAAATACATCGATGTGCTCATCACTGACGAAGATACAGCTTATTCCCTCCTTCATTTGGGGGCAGAGCTAGAGCCGCCGCCAATTCTTGAGGAAACAGGAGGATCCTAATCATTAGCGGGGGAGGCCGTACAGCCCCCCCTTCTTGTATTCCTCAAGGCCCAGCTTACCGCCAGGTCAAGCAGTGTGCTCCCCCATCTCGATCTGTAAGCATGACGCGATACTAACTAAAGAGCACCCTATTCCACCCTCAATACCCTTGACCCTCTCACACTGTGCCACCCTCCTATGTAAGTCCCCAATTACCTAGCTGACATTCCCCTCCTCCAAGGAAGGCATTCACCATCATGATTTGCCTTCCTAGTGAATAGGTTTTACTGCATTGGAGGGATGATCATGCTCAACTCCCTGTGGCTGCTTCTCCTTGCCGGCGGCATCATCACCGCAGCCGTGGAGGGTCGGATCGCGGCCGTCACCGAAGGAGCGATAGCTGGATCGGGGCAAGCCGTCACCGTGGTCATCGGTTTGGTGGGGCTCGTTGCCTTTTGGTCGGGAATGATGCACATCGCGGATGCGGCGGGATTGACTAAACTTGTGGCCCGGGGGCTTTCGCCCTTGGTTAGTCGACTGTTCCCATCGGTGCCAAAGGGAGACCCGGCTTTGGGGGCAATTGCCTTTAGCATGGCGGCTAATCTCCTTGGCGTCGGCAATGCCAACACCCCCCTTGGCATTCGGGCCATGCAGGAGATGCAGCGGTTGAACCAAGAGAAGGAGCGGGCCAGCGATGCTATGTGCACCTTCGTCTGCATCACCGCCTCGAGTCTGACCATCATCCCCACCACCATCATCGCCATGCGGGCCGCGGCCGGCTCCGTCGATCCCGGGGGCATCATCGGACCGGCCATCGGGGCGACGACGGCCTCGACCATCACTGCCATCATCGTTGACCGTCTACTGCGCCGACTGGGAGGGAAAAGGTGATGGAGAGCCTGACAATCACCCTCCAGATCCTATCTCGCTGGGCCCTGCCCATGGTCTTGCTGCTGATCCCCCTGTACGGTCACTTGAAGGGTGTACCCGTGTACGAGGTCTTCGTCGAGGGGGCCAAAGAAGGCGCCGGGGTGGCCATGCGCCTCTTGCCCTATCTGGTGGCTATGTTCGCCGCCATCGGGATCTTCCGTCAATCGGGGGCCATGGACCACCTAGTGGGCCTCATTGCCCCCATCACCGATTCCTTGGGCATTCCCCGGGAAGTCTTGCCCCTGTTTCTCATTCGTCCCCTGTCCGGGTCGGGCTCCTTGGGAGTGCTCAATCAGATCTTCAGGGAAGCCGGAGCTGATTCCCTGGCCGGACGGATGGCATCGGCGGTCATGGCCAGCACAGAGACTACTTTCTATGTCCTCACGGTCTACCTCGGGGCCGTTGGCGTGCGAAGGAGCCGCCACTGTCTGGCCTGCAGCCTCCTGGCCGACCTGGCTGGCTTTCTGGCCGCGGTCTATCTGGTGCGGCTAGTCTTTGGGTGAACCCACGTATAAATCCCCCTCCACCGACCTAAAATGGTAATAAGAAAGAGAGGGGAGTTGAAGCCCATGCTTGGCAAGAGCAAAGGAGATCAGGTGCGACTGATTCAAAGGGCTATCGAGGCCATCCGCAATCAGCCTGATTTGAGCCCCGATGCAAAAAAAAGAGGGATCGAATCCCTCAAGAAGGCCCTCAACCGACTCAGTGCATGCTAGACCTCGTTCGCTGTCCTTTCGCTTAAGATGCGCCGGAGCAGCACCCGGTATCTTTCCTCCATGGACTTCCAGTGGAGAATCGCCGAATCGATGAACTCGGGCTGCACCTCCCGGAAGATCTGCTCCGCCAGCTGCCATTCCCGGCAGGCGGCTCGGACTTCATCCTCCAGGGTTGTTTCCTCCGGCGCCTGTTTGCTCCGCTTCCGGAACGAAAACTCCTTCATAGGCAACGCCCCCCTACCTTGCTATGGTATTCTATGTCCCTCGCCCTGGGACTAGAACACCGAAGGGGGTCAGCCGTCTACTTCAATCACTTCAATCTTGGCAAGAGCTTCTTGGACCAGCTCGGGGATGGCCAAAGCCTCCTCCGCCTCTTCAACGCGGGATGGCCGGGGGCGGATTTCCGGATGCTTGGGGACGAACAAGGTGCAGCAGTCATCATAAGGCAGAATCGAGGTCTCATAGGTGCCGATGGTCCGGGCAAGTTCAACGATCTTCTCCTTGTCCATCCCGATTAAAGGCCGCAGGATCGGCAGGGGGGATGCCGCGTTGATTACGGAAATGCTTTCGATGGTCTGGCTGGCCACCTGACCTAGGCTTTCGCCGGTCACGATGGCCGCGGCCTTTCGCTCCCGCGCCAGCCCGGCCGCGATCCGCATCATCATCCGCCGCATGAGGATCACCCCAAGATCGGGGGGACAATCCCGGTAAATGGCTTTTTGCACCTCGGTAAAATGACAAAGATGGAGGGAGATAGGCCCGGCATAACTGGCCAAGATGCGGCACAGGTCGATGACTTTCTCCTTGGAGCGGTCACTGGTGAAGGGAGGGCTGTGGAAATGGAGGGGCAAAAGCTCAAGCCCCCGCTTCATCATCAGCCATCCCGCAACGGGGCTGTCAATGCCGCCGGAAAGGAGCAAAATCCCCCGTCCGCTAGAACCTAAGGGCAGCCCGCCGGGCCCCGGCCAGGTCCTGCTGTATATATAAGTACCCTCCGAGCGCAGCTCAACGGATATGGTGAGCTCCGGCTGCTCCAGATCCACATGGAGGTCGGGATTGGCCCTGAGGAGATGTCCGCCGAGGAGGCGGTTCATCTCCATGGAGTTCATGGGAAAAGATTTATCCGAACGGCGAACATCGACGCGAAAAGACCCTTTATGGCCGTGGGCCATCTGCAAAGCCCACTCTTTAATCTCCTCCAAGTCCCTGCCCACCGTCACCACGGGGCTCAAGGAGACGATGCCAAATACCCTCCCGAGCCTGGGCAAAACCTCCCGGGCATCGCCAGCTAAAGGGACAAACATGCGTCCATAGGTCCTTTGGATCTTGCGGGGGGAAAGACCCGCTAGGGCCTTCTCGATGTTCCTCACCAGCTGCTGCTCGAAGACGTGCCGGTTCTTTCCTTTTAGTCCAATCTCCCCATAACGAACCAGGACCTGATCGTAGCGGTCCTCGAGGGAATCCTGTCCATAAACAAAATCCATAAGCTGCCTCCTACCCCATGAATTCGCCAAGCTCCGCGACGACCTCGGCTAAGATCCTGCCGGCCCGCTCGGCCTCCGCCAAGGAGTTGCTCCGGGAAAAGCTCACCCGGATGGCCCCGGCCACCTCCGCGGGGGAAAGGCCCAGGCTCTCCAGGACGTGGCTTTGCTTGTGGGCCCGGGAGGAACAAGCAGAGCCGGTGGAAACGTAGACGCCCTTTGCCGCGAGGGCATGGACGAGCACTTCCCCCCGAAACCCGGGGAAGGAAAGATTGAGGATGTAAGGGCTTCCGCCTGCGGGGCTGTTTAGCCGGCAGTCCGTCCCCTCTAAGCCCTCGAGGAAAACCCGGCGAAGCTCAGCCACCTTGGGCAAGGCCTCTTCCCTTTCCCCTTCGGCCAAGACGGCCGCGAGGCCAAATCCCCCGATGCCAGCCACGTTTTCCGTTCCCGAACGCAGGCCCCGCTCCTGACCGCCCCCGTGAAGGAGGGGCGGAATAACTAGGCCCTCCCGCACATACAAGGCGCCCACCCCTTTCGGCCCGTGGATCTTATGGGCGCTGAGGGAGAGGAGATCGATCCCCCAGCTTCCTGGCCTTAGGGCCAGCTTGCCGAAGGACTGAACGGCATCCACATGGAAGAAGGGCCTTTGCCGGCCCCTGCCGGCTAACACTTCGGCCAGCTCCGGCAGGGGATTGATGGAGCCAATCTCATTGTTCACATGAAACAGGGAAACCAAGATGGTCTCAGGCTCCAAAGCCGCGGCGAGCCTGTCGGGGGTGATGCGGCCCTCCCCGTCCACCTCCAGATAGGTTGCCCGCAAACCCTCACTTTCCAGCTCCTTGAACACTTCCAGGATGGAGGGATGTTCAATCTGGGAGGTGATGATGTGCCTTCCCCGGTTCCCATAGGCCCGGGCCACACCCTTGAGGGCCATGTTGTTGGCTTCCGTCCCGCCGCTGGTGAAGATGATTTCCTTGTCTTTGACGCCGAGCACCCCCGCCAGGTCCCGCCTGGCCTCAGTGATGACCCGTTCCGCCCGCTGTCCGATAGTATGGAGGGAGGAGGGATTGCCGTAGTTTTCCTCAAGGAGGGAGGCCATGGCCTCGATGACCTGGGGGTGGGGCTTGGTGGTCGCGCTGTTGTCTAGGTAAATGGTCACGTTCAACACCAGCCCTACTGGTATTTCACCCTTATCCTTCCACAGCGGGGGGAATTTTCCTGCGTTAGCGGCGGGGGCCGCTCACCAAGGCCGCCAGGAAACCAAAGACCACCGCCGAGGTAACCCCAAGGCCCGTAAGCTCAAAGGCCCCGGTGAAGAGGCCCTCCCATCCCAGCCGCTTCACTTCGGAGAGGATCCCGGTGGTGATGGCATTGCCGAAGCCGCAGACGGGAATCAAGGCCCCCGCCCCGGCGAACTGCAGCAGAGGCTGGTAAAGCCCAAGGCCGCTCAGGATGGCCCCGGTTATGGTCAAGCCCACCAGGATGTAGGCCGGGGGGAGTTTGAAAAGGTCCATGATCAACTGGGCCAGGGCGCAGATGGCGCCGCCGATGAGGAAGGCCCAAAGATAAGTCATGTTCATCCCTCCTCGATGACTAAGGCGTGGGCGATGCAGGGGATGGACTCCCCTTGCTGGCAGGTCAAGGGGCTGAACAAAGCCCCCGTGGGCACGACCAGGATCTTGTGGTAGCGGCCCTGATACATCTCTTTCAGGATATGGCCGAAGAGGACCGACGCGATGCAGCCGGCGCCGCTCCCCCCTGCCCCCGCCTTCTGCTGGGGACTGAAGATCAACTGCCCCGCGTCTTGATGTTTGCCCCCCAGGACATAGCCCGCATCCTGAAGGAGTTTGTGCAGCATCTTCGAACCCATCCGGGCCAGGTCCCCCGTCAAGATGAGATCGTAATCCCCGGGGGTAGTGCCCGTGTCCTGGAAGTGGCGGACTAGGGTGTCCGCGGCCGCGGGGGCCATGGCCGATCCCAGGTCGTTAGCATCCTTGAGGCCATAGTCCACCACCTTGCCCAAGGTAGCCTGGGTGACGCGGGGACCTTGGCCGGTATTGGCCAAGATGGCCGCACCCGCGCCGGTGACCGTCGTTTGATTAGTCCCGCGGTGCTGGATGTTGAGTTCAACGGGATAGCGAAACTGCCTCTCCGCGGTATGATAGTGGCTCGCCGCGCCGACGAGGACCTTCTCCGCAAACCCGCCATCAATGATCATGGCTCCCAGGGCCAGCCCCTCCCCAATGGTGGCACAGGCGGCGTAAAGGCCAAGGTAGGGGATCTGCAGCTGCCTGGCGACGAAGCTGGAGGTTACGATTTGGTTCAACAGATCCCCGCCTAGGTAATATTGGACCGCCTCCGCCGGGAGCTTAGCCTTGGTCAAAGCGCTTTGACAAGCCTCTTCCAGCAAGCGGTATTCGGCCTTTTCCGGGGTCTTTTCCCCGTAGAGATCGGTCTTGGTCACCGTATCAAAAGACTCCGCCAGCGGCCCCTCCCCTTCCCGGGGTCCGACGATGGTGGAGGCCGCGATGATGTGGGGCGGAGCGCCGAAGGCAATCGTTTGCAGTCCAATTCTCTTAACGGCCATCACCTCCTAGCGAAAATGGCCGAGGAGGATCCCTTTGACGATCCCCACCAGAAAGCCGGATAGGATGCCGTAAACGAGGACCGGCCCGGCGATGGTGAACATCTTGCATCCCATCCCCAGGATCAGCCCTTCCCGTTTGAACTCCATGGCTGCGGAGACAATGCTGTTGGAAAACCCGGTAATGGGCACTGCGGCCCCAGCACCGCCCAGCTCCCCCAGCTCATCATAAACGCCAAGACCCGTTGCCACTGCCCCGAGGAAGATCATCGCGGCCAGGGTGATGGCGGAAGCTTCCGCCTCCGTCCGTTCCAGTCCCTTGAAAAAGTCAAAGACAAACTGGCCGAGGAGACAAATGGCGCCCCCAACCAGAAAGGCTAAGAGCATGTTGCGCAGGAGGGGCGGCTTTGGCTCCATCGCCTTCACCATATCCCGGTATTCCTTCTGTTTGGCAGCTTCCTTCGGGTCCACTCCTCCACCTCCCCGGGATAGTATGGCCGCCCGACCCGTTTCTTAACCGAAGACATTATCTTCCTCACATAAGAACCAGCACCCCAGGCCACCTTACCATCGGGCTCGTTATGGCCGAGCTAAGATCGGCACAGCCGGTCGAGCGACCGGTCGCCCGGAAGGGCGGCCCAA
>JAAYLV010000002.1 GCA_012521755.1 Bacillota bacterium
AAGATGCCGTGTAGCCTTCTTTTCTGAGGCATCCGCAAATGCGGTCAACACCGTAGGTCTTATTGCTTTTCGCAAAGATCCTTAGGACGGCGTTGACAAACTCCTTTTCCCGCTTATCCCGTTCTTCTTTTTTCGCCAGCCAGTCATAATACGCACTGGTTGACACCTCGAGACAAGCGGCCCACTTTGTAACGGGATATTCGGGATGAGCACGAATGAGTTCGTACCTCACTTCTGATGTTTCGCAAAGTAGGCCGCGGCTTTTTTTAACATTTCGTTTTCCATCTTGAGCTCAGCGAGCTCCAGCTGCAGCTTCCGCAGCTGTTCCTGTTGCTCTGCGACCTTGGTCTTTTCGCCGTTCTCTGCATAGATCCTGCGCCAACGGTAGATCATGCTGTGGTGAATCCCGAGTTCCTCGCAGAATTCCTTCATGGTCTGTCAATGGCCACTTGAGAATCCCCTTTTTTGGCCATGAAACTTCCCCACGTTGTGAGACAATGAGCCGTAAGCTGACTACTTTGTCCTGCCCTAGCTTATGCGGCAATTACCCCCCTTCACTAGCTAGTCATATGCTAGTGACAATCGGCCACGATGTTCTGGCATTCGCTTCAAAGGGGGCAGGGCGTATCGCAACTGCCGCGGGGATTCCGGTGGGGCAGAGTATTACATCGACCGTCACGTCTTTCTTGTCCACTTGGACCGGCGGCCTCATACTGGAACCACCCGCAGCCTTTTGTTATCGTTCCTCTTCAAAGTGCTCTTGAGCCTGGCGAATCAGCTCAAGGATGTGGGAGTCGGCCAAGGAATAATAAACCATTCGTCCTTCCCGGCGGTGCTTGACCAGCCGCATGGTGCGAAGCAGGCGAAGATGGTGGGATATGGCCGGTAGACTCATGTCGAGGATGGTCGCCAAGTCACAGACGCAAAACTCCTCCTCGGCTAGGAGATACAAGATTTTGGTCCTAGTCTCATCGCCAAGGGCCCGAAAAAGCTCTGATAGGCCCGCCACTTCAAGGACGCGATCCTTGTAGCGGGCCACCTTATCTTCGTGGGGGCAGTAGGTATCACACAGGTCCCGGCGGGACTTCTCAGACATAATCTCTCCCCCTATATATTTAAGCAAGTGTTTAATTATACTATAGATCTAGCTCCAGCAGCTGTCAACGATGGGTCCGCCAGTGCTCCCAGGCTTGCCGGACAACGACAATTTCCTCGTTGGTCTTGAGGACTGCGACCCGAACTTTTGAGGCCGGGGTACTAATCAAGGCATCGCCCTTGCACTCGCGGTTCTTGACGGGGTCCAACTCAACTCCCAGCCACTCAAGGTCCTGACAAACGGTCTGCCGTACGAGGGGGCTGTTTTCTCCGATTCCTCCAGTGAAGACCAGGACATCGAGGCCCTCAAGGGGGATCGTGAAGGCGCCAATATATTTCTTGATGCTGTAACAGAAGGCGTCAAGGGCCAAACGGGCTCGTTCATTTCCTTCGCTGGCAGCTTTTTCAATGTCCCGTAGATCCCCTCCCCTAATGCCGGAGATGCCAGCCAGTCCTGATTCTTTGTTCAGCATCTGCCTAATTTCTTCCAGGCCGCAGATGTTCTTGGCTAGCAGGAAGTACAATACCTCAGGGTCAAAATCCCCCGCCCGGGTGGACATCATGGTGCCCGATTGGGGAGTGTAGCCGCTGCTGATGTCGATGGCAATGCCATTTTTGATGGCAGCTACGCTAGTGCCGCTGCCGAGGTGGCACGAAATGAGTCTAGAGACGGGTTCTCCTAGGAATTCACTGACCCGTTGGGCGATGAACCGGTGGGACGCCCCATGAAACCCGTATTTCCTCAGCCCATATTCTTCAGCCAAACCCCACGGAAGTCCGTAAACTGAGGCGTAATCGGGAATAGTTGTGTAGAATCCCGTCTCGAAGACTCCGATCTGGCAGACATCTGGGGCTAGTTGACTAAGGGCCTCGATTCCCTGTAGAGCGGGGGGATTGTGGACTGAGGCCACAGTCGCCATAGCGGCAACCTCGGCAATGGCCTCCTCTGTCAAGAACTCCACCGGTCCTAAACGGGGGCCCCCGTGAATGAGCTTGTGGGCTGCGATGGACAAGGGTTGGCCTGTTCTCTCTAGCTCTTCCTGAAGACGGGCCAGGATGACCCTTAGTCCCTCAAGGTGTGTTTCTATGGCCATCTTTTCCTGGAATCTGCCCTGGGGGTTGAAATGGGTGAAGGTGCAATGGGCAAGTCCAAGGCCGTCCACGCTTCCCCGGGCAACGATTGTCTCTTCCGGCATATCGTAAAGAGTGTACTTGATCGATGAACCGCCTGAGTTGAGTACGAGAACAAGCAACGTACGCTCCCCCCATAAGTGCTTTTCGGAGCTCTTTTCGTTTACGAATCGGGGAATTCCTGCAAAGAGAAGAGCCGTCCCGGTGGACGGCCCCAGTGTTTCTACCACACATCCGGGGGTGGAGCAAGGGAGCAGAGGATCAGCAGCGGTCGATTACCAGTATTTTTCTGTCCATGCCGGGCATTAGCGGGGATATAGACCGAAAGGAATTCTTCCAATTTGATTTCCTCATCTTCCAACGTCATGACGCCCTCGCCCTCGATGATGAAATAAGCTTCCTCAAAGTCATGCTGGTGGACGATGACCTCTTCCCCAGGGTTAAGGATGCAGATGGATACCCCTAGATTCTTTGAACCTGTGGTCATGGGGTGAACCAGGCGCTTGACTAAACCGCCTATTTTCCGATACTCGGGAGCTTCCAACACGGTAATCCATTTTCGTTTCTCCATAGGAACATCTCCCTCCATAAGAGTAGTGCTAAAACAACAAAGACGATTGTGTATATACAAATAAATTCCGCAAGTACCGGAGGGAGTCCTTCATGGAAAAAAGAGGGCCATCCAATTCAAGATGGCCCCCCTCGGCAACTATTCCTTGCTTTCTTCGCCTTCGATCTCTTGCAGGCGGGCTTCCAGGAACTCTAGCTGTTCAGCAAGGGACTCGATCTGCCTCCGCAGAAAGGCTGCCTCTTGAAATTGGGTCGGGACCGGCGGAGCAGTTGGCACCTGTGGCGGTAGGTAATACGGTGCGGCGCACCATCTGCGCCTCCGGAACCGAGGTCGGCACCAGGGGTTCGTGTAGCCGGGCGCAGGATATCCCGCGCAGTAGCCCATTCCCCTTCCTGACATTGGCCCAGAACCCATCGGGCCGGTTCCGTCTCCTCGTGGCATGTGGGTCACCTGCCTTTACTGTGGTATCTTCGGGTTTATGGTCTTAAGCCCATTTCTAGTATACTCAGGTTATGGGCATATGTCAAGAATCAGATTAAAAAAACTCCAGGTTGTCCCTGCAACCTGGAAGAGACCCTATTGTCGTCCGTGCCTATGTCCCCGTCCAGCCCGATGAGCTCTCCCTCCGCAGTGGGGGCAGTTGATGTCCCGCCCTCGTCCTGCTCCATAGGGGACTTCAAAATGACCCCGGCAAGCTTCGCACTGGAATTGCCGCATAGCCACACGGTAGTGGCCGCCCTCCACCCGGATCATGTTGCCTTCGACAAGGGCCCGCGCGACCTTCTCCCTAGCCGATGTGAGAATCCGTTGGAAAGTCGGTCGGGAGATGTGCATGCGTTTGGCACATTCCTCCTGCTCAAGGCCTTCCAGATCCTTTAAGCGCAGGGCTTCGAGCTCTTCGACGGCTAAGACCTGTTCTTGCAGATCGCGGACAGGGACTCCCGCCGGTTTGAAAACGGTCGTTTCGGGAAGGAACTCTACCCGTCGGATCTTAGGCGGTCTTGCCACTTGGTCAACTCCTCAACTCGTGTTGTACTAATCATATGCCCCAAACCATTGTAACTTTCCCGACTTTGGGTGTCAACAATGTGGGAATGGCGTCAAGATACTGTACAAGACGACATCCTTAGTCAAGTCCGTAGGTGATGTCTGTTGGTCCCTGTAGTAAGCGGAGGCGGGTTGTCAACCATTTCCTAAAAGAGTCTATACTGCTGCTCTCGGTGGGCATGTAGTAGCGTCCTGATGCACTTCGGTGCAGCACTAAGTCTCAATCGAAACGCCCCTCTTCTCATGAATCCGGCTGTCTAGGCAATTCGCTCTCCTTCATGCGGATATGCGTATGCCCATAGGGGTCAATAGCTGACACCTGTAGGCGGATTACTAGTTGCCATTTCCTGGAGGATTCACTGCGGAGTCCGTAGAAGCCCAACCACGGGAAGCGGTCCAGGCTCTCGACTTGAAATGGGTGTTCATCAAGAAGCGGTTCCAGGAGGGAAGTCGCCATGCGAGAATACGTCACTCGGCTGGAGGATTATGATCTTGTAGGATTCGTTGACGCGCTGATTTCATTTGCCAGGACTATCGTCTCGGAAGAATTAGAGCCTACGTCAACAATTGTGGAGGTTTTTCGTGATAAGAAGGTCCGGTGGGACCCAGAAGAAGGCCCGCGGGATGTCAAGACTGAGCTCCTTGATCAGCAGAAGACATTGTTCTTCCCATTCACTAATGTGGGGGTGGATGATCTGGTCAGGTGTGCCGATGGGGATGAGTACTGGAAATCGTATCTTGACGAGGACCAACTGGATGAAGAACTAAGTGAAGCCGGATTAGAAGCTCTAGAGTGTCACCTGGGCGAAACTGAAATGCTGGGGTACTTGGCAAAGGTTCAAGATGGTAAACTGATAATAAAGCCGGCCTTGTTTTATTCCGGGATGTGCGTACCTCCCTTCCCGCCATCCGTTGAATAGGACGTGGAACTGGGTGTTTTTCGCAATCCGATGGAACTATTTGTCAAGAGGTTCGAGAGGTCCTGAGTTGTGTTGAGATATCTTGATGTCGGATTCGTATAGGCTCTATGCCTTCTGTGTGGGTGGGTGCGTGTCAGGGAAATGGCCCACAGCAAGTTCCGATTTCGACCCCAATAATCTCCTGCTGACTCCTTAAGGCTTACCCTGGCAGTCTGGCAGGGAGCCGACGCTGAACTCCGTTTCTTGGGACAGCCTTGATTGGCAAGTTGAAGAACTCGGTGTGAACCATAGAGAAGGGCGGGGCATCTACTCTTGGTTGGAGGGTGTAAGGGGCTTTGATTACAGCTCTGGTTTGGGCCGAAGAATCGCACGACTTCGGCCTTAAGGTGTGTTAATATAATCATGGCGGATACCGCACCTTCTAGGGGCAACGCCTGTTCAAGTAGCAGCGACTATTGGCAATTTGCCCGGTAGTGGCTCATCGGGCGGAACGGGCAAGATGCAAGACCCCGTGGTGTTCTTGAAACCCTTGACTTCATTCTCTAGGGGTGTTATAATGACGATGCACTTGGGGCGCGTAGCTCAGCGGGAGAGCGCTGCACTCACATTGCAGAGGCCGCTGGTTCGAAACCAGCCGTGCCCACCATCTGATGCGGAGCCGTGGTGTAGTCGGTTAACACGCCGGCCTGTCAAGCCGGAGATCGCGGGTTCAAGTCCCGTCGGTTCCGCCATTTTTCTCTAAGCGGACGTGGCTCAGTGGTGGAGCATCGGCTTCCCAAGCCGAGGGTCGCGGGTTCGAATCCCGTCGTCCGCTCCATTTAATTTAATTGCCGGCGTAGCTCAATTGGTAGAGCAGCTGAATCGTAATCAGCAGGTTGTGGGTTCGAGTCCTATCGCCGGCTCCAGATTAAAACCCCGATTCTACGGGGTTTTTCATTTTTGGTCCTGAAAGGGAGCAAAGAGAATCAGCCGGTCATCTGGCCGAGATTACCCGAAGTTAGTGGAGGGGGATCAGTCCAGTTGACTGTTGTTGTGGAGACGGTAATGCAGGTCTTCGCTGTATGCGCGAACATAGGGGTCCGCTGTTGTGGATATTTGTGTGCGCCCTACCAGTTGCCGGATCACCTGAAACGGCCCGAGTGATGCCATTAGGTTGATGCATGTGGTGTGCAGATTCTGTGGAGATTTCGCGTGCACAGAAACAAATGTTCGCGTGGATAGGCCAAAATATAAAAGGCGGAAGCCCGGGCTTGCCCGCTTGGCAAGCCCCCAGTTTAGTGAATCACTCTTGACGGCCCAGCGGATCAAAACGATTTTGGCGATTGCACTAGGTGTCGCAAATACGTGGTGGGTAACTGGAATGAGAGTCTATGCTTGGAAGACTGTCAGGGCCGGAGTGAAATTTCCCAAGACCGCCGGAAGAAGACTCCTCGGTTTGGCGGGTTTGAAAAATCCCCAGCCTCAGTTGCCCTGTCGCATCGATGGTGGCGACGGAAAATTGCCGAGCACGCCGGCCTTCGGTTTCTCCCGCAGGCGATAGCTTTCACTGCGAATGTTAATGGTGACGGAATGATGCAGCAAGCGGTCCAAGATAGCCGCGGCCACCACATGGTCGTCAAGAATGTCGCCCCAGGCCGTAGCTCTTGTTGCTGGTTAAGATCATTGCCCCTTTCTCGTGGCGTTTCGACACTAGCTCGAAAACAGGTGCGAGCCCGATTGCGTCTTGCCGACTCCGGGCGGGCCCAGCAGAATGACGTTGGTGGCCCGTTCCACGAACGACATGGACGATAGCTCCATGATGGCCCGCTTGTCCAGACTGGGTTGGGCGTCACAGTCGAATTGGGCCAGCGTCTTCCGGAACGGGAAGTTCGCCAGGCGAGTTCGCGTTTCGATGTAGCGTTCGAAGCGGATGGTCAGCTCCTCTTCGACAAGGCGATAGAGACCCTCCAGGTAGCCGGATGTGGCGACGTGAGAGCCATGTGCTTCAATCCTAAGCGTTACAAACCGTCCAGCAACGCCGCCCGGTCCAAGCCGTTCACGATTCTCGCCCTTCACTGTAGACGGACAGCGGTCGCTGTTCCACGTCCGGCGCCGGCAGGACTCGAATGGTGTCGGCGGCGTGGTCAGGCGGAATGGCATGGTGCTCCGGAATGAGAACCGGGCGGAAACGCGTGTTCTCCGTCAGCAGGGGATGGACTGCCATAGTTTCATCGCCCACCAGGAATTCCAGCCATCCATCCGGGGTTTCCTTGGTCACGAGCCACTGGCCGGCGAATTGCCAAGGCATCGAATAGCGATTCGTACGCACGACGACGAAGCCGTACCGGAGACTTTTCGCCGGCTCACGATCAATGGCTTCTGAGTGTTTTCTCTGGGAATATCGGTCTCTCTTTGAGTGACCATATCACTCTCCATACGTTGCGTGTTACGGCTCAATTGTTACTCACAACGCATGATCTACATACAGCACTAGCTTCTTGATTGACCAATAATTTAGTACCAGTATTCCCATAAATTATAGAATTTTCCTCTAGCGGAAGGCAACTTGTATCACAAGATAGTCTACCTCTATCTTCAGTGCCCTAATGACTGTGATTGCTAGTATGAGAGGGGCCCACTGGCAATGCAGTGATCCCTAAGAAGGGGACCACCCCGCCCCCCCAGATCTGTTGTCCTGACTCCTGAGAATAGACGGGAAGTCAGGGAGGGGAGGAGATGCTCAAGGTGGTTGATATTGAGTCCCTCCCACACTTATTCTTCCGCAAAGGAGTCATTACGCGGAATCATCAAGGCGGTTTGACCCCCCAATATTGGACATTATGCTACGATAGCTTGTCCTTCCGCATTACCATTAAGAAACATTTGGTGAAACTGACTAGGGGCCATGTATTTCAGACTGCCATGCATGCGTCGTTGG
>JAAYLV010000139.1 GCA_012521755.1 Bacillota bacterium
GTTCGTCCTGAGCCAGGATCAAACTCTCCATCAAATCCTGAAACTCTTCGATGCGCTGTTTGGTTTTCAAGGTGCAATGCTGTGCCGGTCCCTCCCGGCGAATGTCATTATAGCATGGGTCATATTCCATGTCAACCGTACTACGAACATCGACAAAAACCGAAGAAAAGCCCTTGGCAAGCCAAAGGCGCGTCGATCAACCCCAAACGCAAAAAACTTATCTTTCCCGCAAACTCCCAATCCCCAGGGGAATCATGAGCTCTTCCCCGGGATCGGATCTGCCCGCCCAATTGAGGTAGACTTCCGGAACCCTGCCCATCAAGATTTCCTCGGCGATGGGCACCTGGGTTTCAATCACCGCATCTTCCACTAAAGTCGGCACCACAATCCTTACTTGGGCCTTGATGTCCAGATAGATCCGGTGCCAGACCTGGTTGATGCCTCCCGACTTGAACGCGGCATAGGGATTGGTTTTGACCGTTCCCACCGGGATCAGCCGGATGTACAAAGTCGGGCCCCAAGCAGCCAGCAGGCTGCTCCCGAAGACTTGGCCAAGGGGCATAGGAATCCTCTCATCCCCCATCTTCTTCAGGATATCATAGACCTGCAGGGTCGTTTGGGCAACCACCCGGTTGATCTCCGCCATATCATACTGGGCGGCGACCAAACCCCCTTGGATGTCCTGCTTCCAGAAGACCAAGTCCTCTGTTCTGATAGTCTTGGCGATGGTCTCGCTCACCGCCGATTGGATGGCGACGGTGGCCATTTGCTCCGCCCTGGCCTTGGCCCATCGGACGAGGGTCGGACGAAGGCGGATTTCGACGAACCAAAAGGCCACGATGCCCGCAAAGACAACGGAAAACACCGTTATGCCGAAAATGACGCGAAACTTAAGCCGCCTTGGCCAAGCCATCGCCAGCCCCCCTTGCTTGGTTAATTATATGCCGGGGGGCGATCTATCTTACTTTAATACTACCTTAATGAAACGTCTCTTGCCCACCTGCAGGACCGCGCCATCTTTCGGGACCCAGTCCAAGTCCGCATCATCGACCTGCTCACCATCAATGCGGACCCCACCTCCTTGGATCAGCCTGCGCGCTTCCCCATTGCTCGCGGCAAACCCGGCTAGGCGAAGCAGCTCAACGATCCAGATACTCTCAGATCCAATCGCGAGCTCTGGCATGTCCTCAGGCAGCTCACCTTTGACAAACACCAGGTCGAACTCCTTTTCTGCCTCGCGGGCCGCTTGGGGACCATGGAAGCGACCGACGATTTCGCGCGCAAGCCGCCTTTTCACATCCCTGGGATGAAGGGTTCCCGCAGCCAGACCGGTGCGGATCTCTTCCAATTCAGACCCGGGCACCTCGGTGAGGAGTTCAAAGTACATGTCCATCAACTCATCGGGGATGGACATGGTCTTGCCATACATCTGCGCGGGACTATCCTGGATCCCTATGTAGTTGCCCAGGCTCTTGCTCATCTTCTCAACACCATCGGTGCCCAGCAAGATAGGTACACAAATCCCAACCTGGGGCTCTTGCCCGATCTCCCGCTGGATGTCCCTGCCCACAAGGATATTGAACTTCTGGTCCATGCCCCCCAGTTCCACGTCGGCCCTGATCATGGCCGAATCGTAGCCTTGCATTAGCGGATAGACAAGCTCATGGAGCCCAATGGGCACCTCGTTCTTGTACCGGTTGGCAAAGTCCTCCCGTTCGAGCATCCGGGCCAAGGTCATTCGGGACAGCAGTGCGATGACATCGGTAAACTCCATCTTGCTGAACCAGGAGCCGTTGAATACTACCTCGGTCCGGCTGCGGTCGAGGATCTTGAAGGCCTGCTCTTCGTAGGTGCGACAATTGGCCATCACCTGTTCGTGGGTTAGCTGGGGACGGGCCTTGTTCCGGCCCGAAGGATCGCCTAGCATGGCCGTGTAATCGCCGATGATGAGGACGGCCTGATGGCCCAGGTCCTGGAAGGTCTTGAGCTTAAGCAGCGGCACCATATGGCCTAGATGCAGGTCTGTTGCCGTCGGATCGACCCCCAGCTTCACCCTCAACGGGCGCTTTTCCGCCAGCGACCGTTTCAGTTTTTCAACCAGCTCCTCTTCGGGGAACACATCTCCCGCGCCCCGTTTAATTGCCGCCAGCTGTTCCTCCAACGTCAAAAGTTCCACCTCCTAAGACAAAAAGCCGTCCACCAAGGGACGGACAATAGCCGCGTTACCACCCTCGTTGGTCCCATGCAGGACCCCCTCAGGCCGGCCAAATCTGGCCGGTGCCCGTTAACGGGGGCAACCGTCTTCCCCTACTAGGATTTCAGGAAAGAGGCTCCCGAGTGTACTTCCCCGAGGGGCCAAACCGGTTCTCACCACCCACCGGCTCTCTGCCTTGAACCGCCCGGCTACTCTCTCTTTCATCGCCTTTTCATTTGGGGCCATTGTACCATAAAGCCGCATCCGGTGCAATGCAGACCATTGGTCAATCTTGGTTCCCAATCCTAAAGGAGAAGGACCCTTCCCAGTCGAAGTTTCCCTTTGTCTGACAGCATCATTGTCCCGGAGACAGATTATGCTATAATTGGTGTAGTCTCCACCCGGGCGGATACTGGATAAGAGGTGGTCATCCTTGGCTAAAGCTAGGCGTCCTTGGCGCCTTGTCCTAATCATCCTGGTATTCTCCTTTTCCACCGGCGTTGGCATCCTGGCTGGCATGTTTGCCGGCTTCCTCCGCTCAGCGCCGACCCTCGAACAGGTGGAATTCAATCCCGATCTGACGTCTTATGTCTATGATATCAACGGCGAAGTAATTGCTCGCTTCTATAATGAGAACAGAATCAAAGTACCCTTGGATGTGATCCCACAGGATCTGCAAAATGCCTTCATCGCGGTTGAAGACGACCAATTCCGCAATCACTACGGTATTGATTTTCGCGGCATTCTCCGGGCCCTGTGGACGGACATCAAGCGGGGAGGCATCTACCAAGGGGCGAGCACCATCACCCAGCAATTGGCCAGGAACGCCTTCCTCAGCCACGAGCGGACCTGGTCCCGCAAGCTCAGGGAGCTTTTGTGGACCATCCAGATCGAACGCAAATACAGCAAGGACGAAATCCTGGAAAGCTATTTGAACGTCATCTGGTTCGGCCACGGAGCCTACGGCGTTGAAGCAGCCTCCCAAACCTACTTCGGCAAGAGCGTCGATCAATTGACCCTGCCCGAGGCGGCCCTGCTGGCGGGCATACCCCGGGGCCCTGGGCTGTACTCTCCTTTCATCTCCCCCGAGGCGGCTCTCACGCGGCGCAACGTAGTCCTCAACCGCATGCGGGATCTTGGCTACATCACCGCTGCGCAAGCGGAAGAGGCCAAGCAGGCTCCCCTGGGGGTAGTGGACAAGATTAGCCGGCCTTACCGGGCCCAATACTTCGTCGAATATATCCGCCGCTTGATGATGCAAAAAGGCTACACGGAGGAGGAGCTGCGGGGCGGCGGACTTCGGATCTACACAACCTTGGACCTATCCCTGCAAGAAAAAGCGGAGAAGGCTCTGTTGGAGGGTCTCCCCAAGGGCAAGGCTGATGAGAATGGGATTGTTCAGCCCCAAGGCGCTCTAATCGCCCTAGACCCCCGCACCGGTCACATCTTAGCCATGGTGGGCGGCCGCGGAGGACAGGACTTCTTCAACCGGGCCGTCGATGCGGAAAGACAGCCCGGCTCGGCCATCAAGCCCTTCATCTACACCGCCGCCGTCGAACGGGGGTATACGCCGGGCACTGTGCTGATCGATGAGCCGATGACCTATGTCAACCAGTACACCGAAGAAACGTGGAGTCCCGTCAATTACGACCGGCAATTCCGCGGGCCCATTACCCTGAGGGAGGCCCTGGAGCAATCTATCAATATTATCGCGGTCAAGGTCTTAGATGCCATTGGTGTCGATGGGGTCATCAAAGTGGCTAAGGAAATGGGCATTACCACCCTAGTGGAACAGGGCCGGGTCAACGACCGCAACCTAGCCTTCGCCCTCGGGGGACTGACCCGCGGCGTCACACCCCTAGAGATGGCCGCTGCTTACGGGGTGCTAGCCAACCAAGGGATTCGAACGGAGCCCATGGCCATCTTGCGCATCGTCGGGCCGGACGGATCGGTGCTCGAGGAGGACCGCCCCCAGCGGGAGATCGTCTTAAGGGAGCAGACAAGCTACATCATCACCGACATGCTCCGGGGAGTCATCGAACGGGGCACGGGAAGGAGCGCCAACATCGGCCGGCCCGCCGCCGGCAAGACCGGCACCACCGATGATTACACAAACGCTTGGTTTGTGGGCTACACCCCCGAGATAGTGGCTGCTGTTTGGATCGGCAACGACAAGCCATCCCGCATGTTCTATGACGGGGTCAATATCGGCAGTGGACGGGCGGCGCAGATCTGGAGCCGCTTCGTCAAGCAAGCGTTAGAGGGGATGCCGCCAAGCGATTTTTCCCGTCCCGACGGCATCGTCGACGGCCTGAAAATCGATGTCAAGACTGGGCTGTTGGCCACTCCAAGCTGCCCATCGGCTCAAACCCGTTATGAAATCTTCATCAAGGGCACGGAGCCAACGGAATACTGCACTGAGCATCAGCGGCCGGCTTCTCCTTTTTCCCTGTTGCGAGAGGCCATCTACGGAGGCTCCCGCTCCGAATAGCCATCAGCTTCTCCGCAAAGTGGCTACGGTCACCCCGGCGCCGCCCTCGTTGGGATAGCCCAGGCGGAAGTCCTCCACATGGGGATGCTCCTTGAGGAGTTTGTGGATAACCTCCCTTAAGATGCCAGCTCCTTTGCCGTGGACGATCCGCACCTGGCTCAAGCCGGCAAGGAGGGCATCGTCAAGGTATTTGTCTGCCAGGTCTAAGGCTTCCTCAGCCCTCATGCCGCGCAGGTGGATTTCCGGCGGAATCGTGGTGCTTTTCCCCCTCACCAAGGAGCCGTAGGCGGCAGCTCCCCCCTTCCTTTCGGACGCGGGGATGGCCCTTAGGTCCCCCAGTTTCGCGTGGAGCTTCATGCTGCCCACTTGAACAAGGACTGAACCTTCCTCCGGCGGGCCTAGGACGATGCCTTCCTGCCTGACGCTTTGGACGAAGACTCTGTCGCCCACGGCAACATCCACCGGCTCAGACAGGTCATCTTCTTCATAGGTCGGTCCTTCCTCAGCCAACAGATCTTGGATCAGCTCGGCCTCCCGTTCAATTTCTCCTCGCAAAGCGGCCGCCTCCGCCTCACTTGTCGCGGCCCGCAGCTGTCCCAAGATGGCATCGGCCTTCATTTTGCTTTCCCGGATAACGGCGAGGGCCTGCCGCCTGGCATCTGCCAGCAGTTCGTTCTTTTCCGCAAGCAATGCGTCCAACTTATCCCGGTACTTGTCCCTCAGCTCCCGGGCCTCCCGGCGAAGGCGCTCCGCTTCCTGGCGATCCGCGGCAGCTTGACGGCTGTCTGCCGTCAGGCTGCGGATCAAGTCCTCAACTTTGACGGCATCATCGGCCAGAAAGCTTTGGGCTCTGTCGATAATCTCCTCCGGCAGCCGGAGTCGCCGCGCGATGGGGAAAGCATTGCTCTGCCCGGGAACCCCGATAGTCAGTTCGAAGGTGGGACGGAGGGTGCGGACATCAAATTGCACGCTGGCGTTTTGCATCCCCGGCCGCACATAGGCGAAAGTCTTTAGTTCACTGTAGTGGGTTGTCGCCACCGTCAGGCATCCCCGCCGATGAAACTCTTCCAGGAGCGCCATCGCCAGGGCCGCCCCTTCCGCGGGATCGGTCCCCGCTCCGATTTCGTCCAGGAGCACCAAGGAGCCCTCCCCGGCTTCCTTCAGGATGCCCACAATATTTAGCAGATGGGACGAAAAGGTGCTGAGACTCTGTTCGATGCTTTGCTCATCGCCAATGTCGGCGAAAACATTATTGAAGACCGGCAGCTCACAGTGGGCCGCCGGTACGTGCAATCCGCACTGGCACATCAGACTAAAAAGGCCAATGGTCTTGAGGGTGACCGTCTTGCCCCCTGTATTCGGGCCAGTAATCACGAGGGTAGTAAATTCGCGGCCCAGATGGACATCGATGGGGACCACATGACCTTTAAGGAGGGGATGGCGCGCCCGTTGGATCAGCAGCCGCCATTCCGAGACCAATTGGGGTTCCGTCCCCTTCATGTCCAAGGACAAGCGGCCCTTGGCGGTGATGAAGTCCAGCTCCGCCAAAATGGCCAGCGTCTGTTCAATCTCGTCCACCTGATCATAGACGAGCCCTGTCAGCTCGTGGAGGATCCGCTCTATCTCTTCGGCCTCCTGCCTTTCCAGCTCCCGCAGCTGGTTGTTGAGGGCCACTACCGAAGCAGGTTCGATGAACAAAGTTGCTCCACTCGCCGACTGGTCATGGACGATCCCGGGGAAGTCCCCCTTGTTTTCCTGTTTCACCGGCAGAACAAAGCGCCCGCCCCGCATAGTGACTATGGCATCTTGCAGCATCCGGCTCCAATGGGAGGAGCGAAGGTAGCTCTCCAGGTGATTTCTGATCCGGTCTTGGCAGCTGCGCTGACCCGCCCTGATGCGGCTCAAGGCGGGACTTGCGCCATCAACGATGTCCCCATCCTCCGTCAGACACCGGCTTAGTTCGGCGATGATCCTCCGAAAATCCCCGATTCCCCCCGCAAGCTTCGCCATGTAGGGGGCCCTCGCTTCTTTGCCTTTGAAGAACCGCTGCAGTTGTCCTGCGGCCCGGAGGGTGTCTTTGATGGACAATAGCTCATCGGGGGACAAAGCCGCGCCGATGCGGCACCTCTTGAGGGCCGATCGAATATCCTTGATTCCCCGGAGGGGAATTTCATCTCCCGCAGCTAACAGATCCCGTGCTTCTGTCGTTTGGGCCTGCCAAGCGCGAACCGTGCCATGACAAGAGGACGGCCTAAGCTTCCTCGCAATTTCCGCCCCTAGGGGAGTTAGGGTGGCCGAAGTCAAGGAAATGAGGATTTTATCTAGTTCTAAGGTGGCTTGGGTCTTGGCTTGCACTTAGGTAACCTCCTACAACACGCCGCGGAAATAATGGCCGGTGGTCCGCTGACTTGGAGCAATGGGTAGATTTTTAGACAAGGCTTTCCCCGCCGCGGGATCATCAAGGGCTCCCCGGTAAGCGGCAGTTATCCTAGCCACATCATCGGGCCCTTCCCTTCGCGCCACGACCCGCAGGACCCTTGCCCCTAAAGAATCGAACTGAGCGAGGTGTTCAATGAGGCTGAGTACTTTGCTGTTCAGGATGTGCATCCGGCAAGCTTGATCCACTTCGATGGGAAAGATGAGACCTAGGCGATCTTTCAGCCCGTAGCGTTCCCGACAAGCATGGCTGCAGCTCCCCTCCCCGCCGAAAAGGTCCCCCAACATGCAGTAGTCGGTGATCATCACCGGCAGCCGGCCGTGGATGATGCATTCCGACGGACCAAAGCTCGTAAGCTCCCCCAGCTGGGCAAAGGTAAGCTCGGGGGATAAAGTGACCCGGCCAGCGCCCAACTCCCGAAGAGTCTGGACGGCATATCCATTGCAAACGTTGAGGGAAAAATCGGTCACCACTTCTTTTCCTGGCAGAATCTGCGCCGCTAAAGCAAGGGTCCCTAAATTGCCGACCAAGACCCCCTTGAGATTAAGCTCCCTGGCCAAATGGAGTCCTTCCCGGACCAATGCCATCTCCTCGGCCCTAGTGATCCGGGGCAAGACCCAATAGACCGGGACGGGAAGCCTTGCCGCCCTGGAAAGTCCCTCCCATTGGCTCATCCAAGCAGCTTTTCCCTTCTTAGGCCCGAAGATCTCACCGCCAAAATAGATGAGGTCGGCGCCCCCATCGACGGCCGCCCGAGCAGCGACGTCATCGCCCACATGGACGGCTAGACGGGGTTTTCCCCGGAAGGGGCCTGTTCGTTGGGGGCTTGGGGAAGACAGGACGGGACGGGGCCTTCTGGCGGCCCGCTGCCTTTTCAAGTCATCAACGGCTCGGCAGCGGGCTTTGTTCATTTCGCTGAAAGGGACCATGACCTCCCCTGCCAGATCGATTCTGATATCAGCCGCCTCGAAGGGCTCATTCCCTAAGCGACAGAGGTGCTCCACGATCTTTTCCCTCGAAAGCGGATGCCTCAAGGCTCTTTCGCCAAGGACATCACTGATTCCTACCCCGCGATGTCCTTCTCCATCCTCCATTACCACCTGCAAGGGCTCCCCTTCCCGAACCCGGGCGGACACCCGGACGGGGATTTTGCGCCAAGCCCGGGGCGAGCGAAAAGTAGACCTGGCCTTAGCGATGAGCTCCCGATCGGACACCCGAAAGACTCGGTCACTAGGGCGGATCGGTCCTTTCAAGTCGACAAACACCCGGGAGCCCTCAGGAGCGCGTTCCAGGGGCTCTCCCCCTTTTTCCGGCTCAATCCGCTGGATTTCGGCAGCTACCCGACCGCCATCGCCGACCCAGACCTCCACCTCATCACCTACATGCAGTTCCCTCGTCAGACTAATCAAGGCCCGTGGGCCATCGAAGGAGACCACCCTTCCGAGGAAAACACCTCGATTGTTCGGTCGCTCGGCGCCGATTAGCCCCTGCAGCCGCCGACCAAGGAGGTGGCCGGTGGTAAAGCCTCGGTTGAAGACCTGGGCCAAATCCAGCTCTTCCCCTGGACTAACGACGAATTCTCCTCGGGCCAAGCTGTCTAAGGCTTTCCGGTAGGTGGCCGTCACCACCGCAACATATTCCGGGCGGCGCATTCTTCCCTCGATCTTGAGGGCCCTCACCCCGCCTTCCACCAAAAGCGGCAGCTGGCGAAGGAGCTTAAGGTCCCTGGTGCTGAGCAAGTGCTTGCCTGCACCCGTAGCCGCAGGTCGACCCTCGTCATCCACCAATTCATATGTCAATCGACACGGCTGGGCGCAACGCCCCCGATTGCCGCTGCGCCCCCCCACAAGGCTGCTGAAAAGACACTGACCTGAATAGGAGATGCAAAGGGCGCCGTGGACAAACACTTCGACCTCTACAGAGCTGGCCTGGACCATGTCCCTGATCTCATCGATGGTCAACTCCCGGGCAACGATCACCCGGGAAAAGCCAAGTCTCCTCAATACTTCTAGATCTTGCTGGTTGTGAACGGTCATTTGGGTGCTTCCATGTAGGGGAAGCTCGGGAAAGGCCTGACGGGCGAGGCGGGCCAGGCCCAGGTCCTGGACGATGACTCCATCGACGCCGATTTCGTTTAGAAAAGCAAGATACTCTTCCGCAGCATCCATCTCCTCCGGGAGAATCACCGTATTTACCGTCACATAGACCGAAGCTCCGTAAAGGTGACAGTAGTCAACGGCTGCCATGAGCTCCTCCCGATCGAAGTTGGCCGCGGATGCCCTGGCGCTGAAGGCCTTCCCGCCCAGGTAGACGGCGTCGGCCCCGTTTTGGATGGCTGCTTTTAGTGAATCAAAATCCCCCGCCGGCGCCAACAGCTCCGGCAATTCCATCAGCACTCCACTCCCTTTCAATTATCGAAGGGGCCGGCGCCTCACCAGCCCCTTCCTAGCACATCTAGATCCGAGCGACTCTAATCAGGCCCGAGCAAGGCACCACATCGATCCCTCTGCGGACCAGCTCATCGAGAATCAGATTGATCCCGATGGAGTCGCTGGCCATATGCCCGGCGATAACTACATTAACATGGGCTTCTCTTGCCTTCTCCAGGTTCCTTTCACTAATGTGCATGCCGACGATGGTCCCGACCCCGGCGGTGGCTAGGTGCTCAAAGATGTCCTTCGACCCGCCGGTTCCGCCGGTCATGTCGACGAGGACTTTCCCTGCGCGCCTTTCTTTCGAGCCGGCCACCACCTTCAGAGCCGCACCCTTTTTCTCCGCCGCCGCGTATTCCGGCTCCTCCCTGAGGATGCTCAGGACATCTTTGACCCGATACGGTTTGGCCTCATCAAACCGCCGCTGCAGATAGGTGTTCACCATGTTGTCGGCCGGCGTGTGGATGCACATCAAGGGAACATCCAAGAGTCTGGCGGCATCGATCCCCCGCTGATGATTAACAGGCAGCAGACCCCTGTTCACCTCGGCAATCCGCTCGCTCATCAATCCCTCGGCAATGTTGATGGGCACGCCATAATTGGCCAAGATGTCCTCCTGCATATGCATGACCAGGTGCAAATTGGCCAGGGCCGCTCCTTCAGGATGGTGGGCAATGACCAGATCGAGGGGCTGCTTCTCCCGCAGCCGGTCGGCCAGCAGGATCTCTCCCACTTCGATATCGATGCCGACCATCACCCGCTCAACCTTGGCCTCCAAGTCGCCGTACAGAACCCTTGTGTCGGCGTAGGGGTTCTTCAATCGCTCCAGGTCGAAGACTTCCTTCTCTGCAGGCTTCAGCTCTTCATAATCCTGTCGGAGTCGCTCGAGCTCCTTCTCGACCGCTTCAATGCCCCGCGGATCGTTTTCCTTTCCCTTTTGTACCGCAAGTTCGTAGATTTCTCCTATGGTCATTCCCAAGCCCATAACCTCCCTTGGTGTCAGTTATCGACGCTGGCTCTGCAAGGGGCCAAGATCTCCTCTAGTTCCTCCAACGGACGGCAGTTGATGACATTATTTGGTTCGAGCCAAGCACGTCTTGCCACCCCCACCCCATATTCCAAGTAATCTAGCTGGTCAGTGCCATGGGCGTCGGTATTGATGGCAAGCAGCACTCCAGCTTCCCTGGCCCAGCGGGCGTGGACTTCGTTGAGATCCAGCCGATCGGGGTAGGCATTGATCTCGAGGATGGTCCCCGTCCGCACTGCCTCCTCGATGATCCGCTCCACATCGATGGCCAATGGCTCCCTCCGCCCAAGCAGACGTCCCGTCGGATGGGCGATGATATCCACATGGGGATTTTGCATGGCCGCCAAGATCCGCTCGGTGATCTTCTCCCCCGGCTGGTTGAAGCCGGTATGGATTGAGGCGACGACCACATCCATCTCCGCCAAGATCTCATCGGGATAGTCCAGCCGACCATCGGCAAGGATGTCCACTTCCACGCCGCTTAGGATGTGAAATCCATCAAGTTCCTCGTTCAGCTGACGGATCTCTTCCCTTTGCTTCTTCAGTCTATCTAGGGACAAGCCCTTGGCGATGGCCAATGATCGGGAGTGATCACAGACAGCCATGTACTTGCGTCCCCGTTCCCGCAGGGCTTCGGCCATAGCCTTGATGGAAGCTGTGCCGTCGCTCCAATGGGAATGTACATGAAGGTCCCCTTGGATGTCGTCCTCCTTGATGAGACGAGGCAGCCGCCCCTCTAGGGCTGCTTCCACCTCCCCCCGATCTTCCCTCAGCTCAGGCTCGATGAAAGGGAGCCCCAAGATGCGATAGACATCTGCTTCATCGGCCAAGGCCACTTGGCCCTCCGGAGAAAGCAGACCAGAGGGCTTCAATACTAGGCCAGCCTTCTCAGCCAGTTCCTCCAGCCGCCGATTATGGGCCTCAGAGCCGGTGAATTGCTGTCGGGCCGTAGGATATGCCGCGGGGGACGCACAATAAAGGTTCACCGCCAAGCCCGATGTCAACAGGACCTTGGCACGGTCATCCCGCCGCTCTATGACTTGCTCAATGATCGGCAGCTCGCCGAAGGCATCCAGAATCGGAGCCGGATCCTCCGCAAGGACCAGGATGTCCCCGCTAGCCACCGTCTCCTGACGTCGACGAAGTCCGCCAACCAGCTCGGCCCTCATAACCCCGTTCAAAGCAGCCAGGCGTTTGACCAGTTCGCTGGTGATGGGCCGGGCCATGTAGGCGAGGACCTGGCCTCCCCTTCGCCGCCACATCTCGATGCCGCGAAGGATTGCCATCTCCGTCTTGCCCCCGATCCCCTTGACCTGCCGGACCTTTCTTCCCCGGGCCGCAGCCTCCAAATCATCGATGGATGTGATGCCCAGCTCCCGGTGGAGGGTGGGCACTAACCGGGGACCAAGGCCGGGAATGGTTAGCAGATCTAATAGACCCGGGGGGACTTCCTCCCGCAGCTGCTCATAGTAGGTCATCCGCCCGGTAGACAGCCACTCGTCGATCTTTTTTTCGAGGGCCGGGCCAATCCCGGGTATCTCCCGCAAGCGGCCTTCGGCGCCCAGCTCAGCAATGTCGGTGGGCAAGTGCTCAACTTGACGGGCCGCATTGCGATAGGCTCTTAGCTTGAAGGGGTTTTCGCCCTTAAGTTCGAGCAAATCAGCAATCTCCCGCAGAATCCAAGACAACTGCAGGTTCTTCATCCTCTACCTCCGATCAAAGTCTGCCCCGTTCCAGTGCGGGGCAAACAATGACATCTATTCTAGGCGGTGGGCATCCTTTGGGGCAAACCTGACGTCGGACCCCGAGGCAGTCCCTTGAGCAGAAGCTCTTCCAGCCGGCCATAGAGAGGCGGTACAGCCAACAAAATCTTCTCGGCGACGATGGAGTTCTCCAGGACGCTGCTAACGGGCCGGGCGGGGACTAAAGTGATAAAGGTGAGGAGAACCGCCAGGAGAATAAAGCCTTTGGCGGCTCCCAGGCCGATGCCGAGCACCTTGTCCGCCCTTTGCAAACGGGATGTGCGGGCTGCCCGAGACCAGACCACGCCCACCAAGCTCAAACCGAGGCCGACCGCCAAGGCCAAGGCGCCGAAGGCCAAAGAATGGCTGATGGCCGGAGGGAGGGCAAAGGTGCTCGTTAGGGCCTGCCCCAACTGCTCATGGTGAGCCAGACCCACATAAAGACCGAGGGCCGCTCCTCCCAACTCAAAGAGGCCCCGGATGAATCCTTTGCGCAGTCCCATCAGACCAAGCCAGCTAATAATGGCCAGGAGGAGGACATCCAGCCAGTACAATCCCCCCACCTCATTTCGCTTCGCCGATAAGCTCCATCAGCTCCTTATTCTCTTCCCGCATGCGCTCCAGCTCGTCGGCCAGGTTAATGGCCGCCAGGAGAGCTAACTTGTGTCGGGGCTGATTCGGGTGAGAGGTCTGCACCTCCCGCATCTTTTTGTCGACGATGGCCGCTAGATGCCGGATGTACTCTTCCTCAGCGTCTCCCCTGATGATATATTCATCACCACAGATTCTTACTACGGCCCTTGTCTTGCCATTGTTGATCTGTCTGGGAAACCCCTCAGCGGACATAGTCCCACCCCTTTATGAAATACCTCTCCCCCGTCTAGATTGTGCGTTCCCCCATGGAAATCCTCCCAGCTCAGCGACGAATCGTCACACCTAGGCGCTCTTTCAGCTCCCGTTCCATCGCCGCCACCAGCTGGCCGACTTCACTATCGGTCAATGTCCGATCCTCCGCCTGGAAGGTGACGGTATAGGCCAAGCTCTTAAAGCCCTCCGGTATTTGGGGCCCTTTGTAATAATCGAACAGGGCCGCCTCCCGGACTAGCTCGCCGCCAACTTCCCGCAAGAGCTCAGTGATCTTCCCCGCCGAAACATCTTCCGGAACCAGCAAAGCCAAATCCCGCTTCACCATCGGATAGCGGGGCAAGGCCCGGTAGCGCTTGGTCGGGAGCCTATCGAGCAGGGATTGGAGGTTGATTTCGCAAATGTAAACCCGCCCGTCGATGTCCCATGCCCTGGCCGTTTGGGGATGGATTTCGCCCATCACCCCAACTGGCTGGCCATCGATCTGGACCTGGGCCTGGCGTCCCGGATGGAAGGCAGGGTGAGAGCTGGGGGCAAAGGAACAGGCTGCGTCGACCTTGGCCAGCGCGCCCTCGACGACGCCTTTCAGATCGAAAAAGTCGACCTCCCGCTGGACCGTCCCCCAGCCTTCCCAGGTTCGCCCCACCATGGCAATGCCCAGGCATGTCTCTTCCCTTGGAAGCTCCTTGGGAGGATTCTCTTCGGCAAGGAAAACCGAGCCCAACTCGAAGATGGCCAGATCCTCCACGTCATGCTTCAAGTTGTGGGCAACCACGCCGAGAAGTCCGGGCAACAGCGTGGTCCGCATCTTGCTTTGCTCAACGGTTAGGGGGTTGCGCAAGGTCAATGCCCGCCGGCCTTCTTCCTCCAAACCTAAGGCCTGGAAGCTGTCCGGACTGGTGAAGCTGAGGGTCAGCGCCTCCAAGAAGCCGCGGCCCACCAGATAGTCCCTGAGGAGCTCCAAGGTGCGCCATCCAGGAGTATCTTCCCCCCTGGTCAGCCTTCCCTGGGGCAGGGTTGGTTCAATCTTGTCATACCCGTAAAGACGGGCCACCTCCTCGACGAGGTCGATGGGCCGCTGAATATCGCCCCGGAAGGTGGGCACCGTTACATGGAGTTGGCCGCCGGCAAGCTGAACTTCCATCGTCAGCTTCTCCAGCAGGCGGGCCATTTCCCCAGGCTCGATGCTGGTGCCCAGGATATCATTGGTCCTCTTGGGACAAAGTTGGATGGCAAGGGGCAGCCTTACCTTGGGGTAGATGTCTACCACCCCAGGGGCCACTTGGGCCCCGGCCAGCTCCTGCATTAGTTGGGCCGCCCTGTTGATGGCCCACAAGGTGCCGTTTGGATCGAGCCCCTTCTCAAAGCGGGACGAGGCCTCAGAGCGCAGGCCCAGCCGTTGGGATGTGCGCCGGATCGACACCGGGTTGAAATTGGCCGACTCCAAGAGGACGGTAGTCGTCCCTTCATCGACTTCCGAGTGGGCGCTGCCCATTACCCCCGCGATGCAAACGGGCCGTTGGCCATCGGCGATGACCAGGTCGTCCCTAGTCAATTCCCTATCCACATCATCGAGGGTGGTTATCCTCTCTCCTTCTTTCGCCCGCCGAATCACCAGACGCCTGTCGATCAACTTATCGTAGTCGAAGGCATGCAAAGGCTGGCCTGACTCGAGCATCACGTAGTTGGTAATGTCAACGATGTTGTTGATGGGCCGCATCCCGGCTGCAATCAATCGGCGCTGCATCCACAAAGGAGAGGGTCCAACCCGGCAGTCAGTCAGGAAGCGAGCGGTGTAGCGGGGGCAAAGGTCGCAGTCTTCAACTTGGATGTCTACTTGTCCCTCGATGGGCGGCCCCGCCTCGACGATCTTGGTGTCGGGCAGCTGCAAAGGAACGTCGGTCAAAGCAGCGACTTCCCTGGCCATCCCCACCATACTGAGCAGGTCCGGCCGATTAGGATAAACCTCCACATCTAGGACCACATCTTCGATGGGCAGAGCCTTAGTCAGCGGCTCCCCCACGGGCAGATGGGAGGGCAGAACCATGATGCCCCCAGCATCATCTCCCAGGCCAAGTTCCGCCTCGGAGCAAATCATCCCCTGGGAGAGGACCCCCTGGAGATGGATTTCGTCGATGACCTGGCCGCTCGGCAGCTTGGCCCCCGGCAGAGCCACCGGCACCCTTTCGTCCGCGGCTACATTCGGGGCGCCGCAGACGATGCTGAGTAGCTCCCCGCCGCAATCAACTTGGCAAACCTGGAGGGTTCCCCCGCCGGGATGGGGGGCGACCTCCACTACCCGACCGATGACCACTCGCTCCAATCCCCGGCCGATTTCGGTAATAGTCTCCACGGAGGCGCCGGCCATGGTCAGTCGATCGGCCAGCTCCGCCTCGCTGATGGTGTAATCCGCATAGTCTTTGAGCCAGCGGCAGGATACAAGCATAACACATACCTCCAGCTGATGCTAGAATTGGGTCAAGAAACGGGCATCGTTTTCGAAAAACAGGCGGATGTCGTCGACCCCATATTTCAACATCGCGATCCTTTCAATTCCCATGCCAAAAGCAAATCCCCCCACTTCCTCCGGATCATAGCCAGCCATTTCCAAGACCCGGGGATGGACCATGCCCGCACCCAGGATCTCCAGCCAGCCGCTGTGGGAGCAAACGCGACACCCTTCGCCATGGCACATGACGCAGGAGATGTCAACTTCAGCGCTCGGTTCCGTGAAGGGGAAGTAGCTGGGCCGAAAGCGCATTCCTGTATCTTTGCCGAAGAGTTCCTCGGCGAAAACCTTCAAGACGCCCTTTAGATCGCCGAAGGTAATGTGCTTGTCCACCGCCAGACCCTCCACCTGATGGAACATGGGGGAGTGGGTGACATCCGCATCCCGCCGGTAGACTTTCCCCGGCGCGATAATCCGGATGGGCGGCTTTCTTTGTTCCATCACCCGCGCTTGCACCGGTGAAGTCTGGGTCCGCAGCAGGATGTCATCGGTTATGTAGAAGGTGTCCTGCATATCCCGCGCTGGATGGAACTTTGGCACGTTGAGAGCCTCGAAGTTGTAGTAATCGGTTTCCACTTCCGGGCCTTGCACAACATCAAAGCCCATGCCCCGGAAGACATGCTTGATCTCCTCGAGGACTAATGTCAGGGGATGTTTGTGGCCCATGGGGGGACGCCGTCCCGGCAGGGTAATATCTACCCTTTCCCGTTCAAGGCGCTGCTCTTCCTCAAGGGCCGCCAGCTTCCTCCCTGCTTCCCCGAGGGCCCTTTCCAGCTCGTCACGGGCCTCATTGACCAGTTTGCCCAAGCGAGGACGCTCCTCCGGAGGAACCTTCCCCATTCCCCGCAGTAGTAGGGTGAGTTCGCCCTTCTTACCTAGGTATTTGACCCTAATTGCCTCCAGTTCAGCACTCGTTTGCGCCCCCCGAAGGGCCGCTAAGGCCTCGTCTTTAACTAAACTGATTTGCCTTTCCATTGGCACGCCTCCCCTGCATCTACAAAAAATCCTTCTCACCAAGGGGCGAGAAGGATTCCACGCGGTACCACCCTATTTCAGGCCCATCGGGGCCCACTCACGACAGGCCTTCAGAGCCTATCATCCCGTTAACGAGGGAAACCGGCACGGCCTACTCGCCTTAAGGGCTTTCAACCGGCAACTCCAGAGGGAACTTCCTTCTGCCACCGGTCCGGAAAGCACTCTCAGTCTTTGGTGCCTTCGCCCTGTCGGCGGTGACAGACCTACTTTTCTCCTTCATCGTTCCTATCGGTATTCTTTTTCAAGTCTCTTTGGAAATATACTGTCGGTAGAGCAAATAGGCTGTGATGGATCCCGTGGCTTCAAAGATCTTCCAGAAAAAGTCAGCCGGTGACATCGTAAGGATCCCCGCCCTTTCCAACACAACTTGCCCTCACTGCATTTGATTATAGCACAAGGGCGAGTTGTTTACAAAGGGAACGGCTGTACGCCCCTTTGCAGCTTTTGCCGTACGCTCTCAAAACACAAGATCGCCGCGGCGATGGCAGCATTTAACGAATCGATGCCCGGTGCTTGGGGTATAGCGACCACCTGGGAGCTCTCGAGTAGAACCGGCGACAGCCCCCTTCCTTCACTGCCAATCGCCAGGGCCAATCGCTCGGTCATATCAATTGCAAAGTAGGGGACTTTCCCCCTCGGCGAGGCGGATACCAGGGCGATTTGCGCCCCCTTGAGCTTCGCCAACAGTACCTCGGGCAACAGGCCCGTTACAAT
This sequence comes from Bacillota bacterium, assembly GCA_012521755.1. GTDB lineage: Bacteria > Bacillota > Limnochordia > JAAZLZ01 > JAAZLZ01 > JAAZLZ01. The sequence continues at coordinate 17,446 of JAAYLV010000139.1, forward strand.
GGGGATGCGAAAAAGGGCGCCTGCCGAAGCCCGGGCTGCCTTGGGATTGTAAGGATCAACCGTTCCCTTGGTAAGGAGCACCCCCGCGGCTCCCGCCGCGACCGCGGTCCTGATCATTGTCCCCAGGTTGCCCGGATCTTGGAGGCCATCGATGACCAACCACAAAGATCCCTCCTGCAAAACCGAATCCAGCTGGCTTTGGGGCTTATCCAAGACGGCAATCAGCTCTTGGGGGGTGCTGGTATCGGCCATGGACAGCAGGACCCGTTCGCTGACCGGAACTACCCTCCAGCCCTTCTCCTGCATGAAGGCCAGCAGCCCTTCCGTCGCCGGCGACGGACAAAAAAAGACCGTCCCCGGGGGGCAGCCGGCCAGCACTGCCTCCTCCAGGGCTTTGGGGCCTTCCAGGAGGAACTGTCCTCGTTCCTCCCTATTCTTACGGCGAAGCAACCCTCTAGCTTGTTGTACTAGAGGGTTTTGCAGACTTGTAATCACCCTGTATCCCCATTTCAGCTCCGATGTTCCCAGGGTTAGCCTTGCAACTGGGCCTTGGCCAAGTCGACTAGGTGATTGAAGGAATCGATGTCGTTAACGGCCAAGTCAGCTAGCATCTTGCGGTTCACCTCAACCCCGGCCTTCTTCAGCCCGCCGATGAAACGGCTGTAGGACAATCCCTGGTCCCGGGTTGCAGCGTTGATGCGGGTAATCCACAGCTTGCGAAAGTCCCGCTTCCTCACCCGGCGATCCCGGTACGCATAGTTCAAAGATTTCATGACCTGCTGGTTTGCCGGCCGGAAAAGCTTGCTTTTTGCACCATAATAACCCTTGGCCATCTTTAGGATCTTCTTATGTCGCCGCCGGGTTATGGTGCCACTTCTTGCTCGCGGCATTGAAAACGCCTCCTTCACGTAGGTTCCATTTTAAGCATAAGGGAGCATCTTGCTGATCCTCTTTGCGTCAGCGGCACTTACTACTTGAGCCTGGCGCAGGTGGCGTTTCCGCTTCGCCGACTTCTTCCCGAGAATATGGCTCTTAAAGGCTCTGTTCTTCTTGAACTTGCCTTTGCCCGTCACCTTGAATCTCTTCGCGGCGCCGCGATGGGTCTTCATCTTCGGCATCCTATGTCTCCCCCCTTTAGTTTGGGCAGATGCAGGTGGTAGTTAGTCCTGTTTGGGAGCCAAAATCATGATCATATGTCGCCCTTCCAATTTTGGAGGAGACTCGACAACCCCGTAATCCCGGACCAAACCCGCCAGTTCCCCCAGCCGCTTATCAGCTAGTTCGGCATGAACGATTTCCCGACCACGAAAGCGAACACTGACCTTAACCTTATCCCCGTCCTTCAAAAACCTCTCAGCGTTGCGGGCTTTCACCTGAAAATCGTGCTCATCAATCTTGGGGCTCATCCGCACCTCTTTCACGGAGATGATCTTCTGACGCTTCTTGGCTTCCCGATCCCGCTTGCTTTGCTCATAGCGATACTTGCCATAATCCATGATCCGGCAAACGGGCGGCTTGGCCGTGGGAGCAACTTCCACCAGGTCCATGTTCCTCTCTGCAGCTAGCCGAAGGCCTTCCCTTAGAGGCATTACTCCCAACTGCTTCCCATCGGGACTAATCACCCTGATCTCCCGTGCCTTAATCTGCCCATTAATCCTTAGTTCTTTGATATTCTACCACCTCCGGGTTTTGGTTAAGCACGATCTGCTCCATACGACAAAAAGCGGGCACTCCACCCGCTTCTTGTTCAGCCACACAAGCAACCTATTTGAGTCGGCTAAAAAAAACCTTGTGGACAACCCAAAGGCGTCGCAAGGTGAGAAGCAGATGGCTTCTACTTGTACTATTTCCGCCATCATTATAGCACAGATCGGCCGTTGGGAAAAAGGACTGAGGGAGGGGCCAATACGGCTAATTTCACCCGGAAAAGCCCCAAAAGGGTGAACTGGGCCTCCGCCCCCTCCCTAGCTTGCTAATCCCCTTGCTTGCTCCTCGTCTCATTTTCCACCCGCTCGATGAACTCCTCCAGGGACATAGCTCCCAAGTCTCCCTGGCGCCGGTGTCGGATCGACAAGGTCCCGCTTTCCACCTCTTTGTCCCCGACGACGACCATGTAGGGAATTTGATGAACCTGGGCCTCCCGGATCTTGTAGCCTACTTTCTCGCTGCGCAAATCAGTCTCAACCCTGATGCCGGCTTCCGACATCTTTTGCTCAAGGGCCGAAGCGTGCTCTACGTGGCGTTCACCAACGGTCAGCACCCTAACCTGCACAGGAGCTAGCCAGAGGGGGAACGCCCCTGCGTAGTGTTCGATGAGGATGCCGATGAATCGTTCGATGCTGCCCAAGACGACCCTGTGGATCATGACGGGGCGGTGTCGTTCGCCGTCCTCGCCCACGTAGACCAAATCGAATCGCTCCGGCATGAGAAAGTCCAGCTGGATGGTTCCGCACTGCCAAGTCCGGCCCAGACAATCCCGCAGATGAAAGTCGATCTTCGGTCCGTAGAAGGCCCCATCGCCCTCATTGATGGTATACTCCATCCCCCGTTCTTCGAGGGCTTCCTTCAAAGCAGTGGTGGCCCGCTCCCAGACTTCGTCGGAACCCATGGAATTCTCCGGCCTGGTGCTGAGCTCCACGCGGTACTCGAACCCGAAGACTTGGCGGTAGACGTAGTCAACTAGATCGATGATCCCGCTGATCTCATCCTTAATTTGGGACGGAAGCATGAAAATGTGGGCATCATCCTGGGTGAAGCAGCGAACGCGCATGAGTCCATGGAGCACTCCCGACAGCTCATGACGATGCACGAGGCCCATTTCGGCCAGCCGCAATGGGAACTCCCGATAGCTGTGGAGTCGTTCTTTATAAACCAGCATGGCCCCGGGGCAGTTCATCGGTTTAATGGCATAGGTGGCATCATCGATGGTGGTGAAATACATGTTGTCCTTGTAATGGTCCCAGTGCCCCGACTGCCGCCAGAGCTGCTCGGAAAGAATAATCGGGGTTTTGATTTCCTTGTAGCCCCTCTTGATGTGCACTTCCCGCCAGAAGTCCTCCAAGAGGTTCCGCAAGACCATGCCCTTGGGATGGAAAAAGGGAAATCCGGGGCCTTCTTCGTGGATGCTAAACAGGTCAAGCTCCTTCCCCAGCCGCCGGTGATCCCGCTTAGCTGCTTCTTCCAGCATATGCAGGTGGTCGGCAAGCTCCTCCTGCGTGGGAAAGGCAACCCCGTAGATCCGCTGCAGCATCGGGCGGCTGCTGTCTCCTCGCCAGTAGGCACCGGCGACGTTGACCAATTTGAAGGCTTTGATATAGCCGGTGCTCGGCAAGTGGGGCCCGCGACACAGATCAACGAACTCCCCTTGGGAGTAGATGCTCACCGATTCGTCAGGGAGATCCTCAATCAGTTCCTTCTTGTACACATCGCCCCCGAAGATCTCCAGTGCCTCTTCTTTGCCCAATTCCTGCCGCTTGAAGGGCAGGTCGGCCTCGATAATCTTCTTCATTTCCTCCTCGATCCTGGTCAGATCATCGGACGAAAAAGGCTCGGGAAGGTCAAAGTCGTAGTAAAACCCGTTCTCAATGGCAGGGCCAATGCCAAAGCGGGTCCCGGGGAATAGCCGTTTGACGGCCTGGGCCATAACGTGGGCCGTACTGTGCCTGAGGATCTCTAATCCTTCCGGAGATCCATCGGTGATGAACTCAACTTCGGCATCTTCAACCAACGGATAGGTCAAGTCCACCAGTCTCCCGTTCACCCGGGCAGCCACCGCCGCCGGAGCCAGTGTTTCAGCCACCTGGCCCAAGGTGGTGCCTCTGGGAAACTGAACCTTTTCTTCTGGCAGCACCAACTCTACCATGGACACTCTTATCGCCTCCTCACAATAAAAAAAGCTCGTCCCAAAGGGACGAGGCTAAGGCCACGCGGTTCCACCCTTGTTGGAGGATTGCCATCCTCCCACTCTACGGCTGCTAACGGTGCCGGGCCGGCCGAGCCTACACAGACTCTCCTTCGGTCGGCGGTTCGGGGGTGGTTTTCAACGGCCCGTCCCAGGAAGGCTCGCACCCTTGACCTTCCCTCTCTTTGGGCTAAGACCAGTCTACTCGTCCCCGTCATCACCTGTTGCTTGGGATATTATATCACCCGAGAAGCTAGTTGTCACCAGTTCGCAGACAAAAGCTAAGGTTTGTTCATGGTCCAGGTGAATTCGTCACCCAAAAAGCTCCAACTGACGACTTCCAAGGCTTAATCCATCCGCTCCCAATTCCGGCTCCTTGCGGGTCGAGGTCTTGGAGAAAGCTTTCGGTACTAGCACTGTGTACTAGTCTTCGCGAGTGTGCCTCTCCTTCCAGCCGCCCGATACTACACGGGCATAGCGACTCTGCTCATCCTCCTCAGCATTCCGCGGTTTTAAGCGTACATTTCGCCCCGAGGGCCTGAGGGTCAACGAGCTGCCCGGAGGAGCTGCCCCGTGACGAAAGAACCAACGATTGCCAGGACATCGGTAGGCAAATACTCTGGTGATGCGGCGTCAAAGAGGATGCTGATCCGCGGCGGGAAGCCTTCTGCTCCTTGCCAGTAGACCAGGCCTAAGACGACCCGGGGCAAGACGGGAAAAGAATAGAAAAGATCCCCCAGTTCCCCGCGGCTTCCACCCACCAAGGCAGCTACTGCCCGGCAGGCCTTCTCTAGACCCGCCAGATCTGTGTTGCGCACTAAACGGTTTCCGGTGTAGCTTTGAAATGCCTGCACATAAAACAGACCGTCGGGCAGCTCCCGCAGGGAGACCCACCGGCCGGTCAGGGGCGCACCGGTTGCTTTCTGTAGGTAATGCAGTAGGATCGCTTGAAAGAAGGTGGGAGCCTCTTGCCCGTTGCAGTAGGCTACTAGTTCCGGATAGCTGATGCTGTAGTCTTTGCCCCAACAGGTGAGCGTGATGTTTTCCCCATCCCAGTTCCCTCCGGCCGCCCGGGCCCGCAGCGCAGGATCCATCTTAGCCAGCTCTTCCCTGATTGGGCCTAGGGATTGGGCCAGTAGTCTTTCGCCAGCCTTGGGATCTAACTCAAATCTTTTCATTGCAATCTCCCTTCAAACGAGCCAGGCGGCGATGAGGAGCTGTCCGAGTCCTACGATGAAGCCCAAAACCGCCCCCATGATTTCGATATATCTAAGTTCATTCGCAGCCAAGTCAATCACCAAGCTTTCCAGCTGGTCCAGGTCGAAAGCGTTGACCTTTTGTTCGACCAGCTCCCCCACCTGAGCTTCCTGACGGATCTGTTCAGTTACCTTTCCGCTAACTTCCCCGATGAGCAAGGAGGTCTCCTTCGAGACCACTTCCCTCAGCAAGTCTGCTAGGTAATGGCGCAGGCCCGCAGGCAAGAATCCCGGCAGTCCGTCTCGGATTCGCCTGTCCACATGACTGACCACCGTCGTCGTCAATTGTTGCAGGAACTCCGGGCGCCTGATGCGGCCCAGGAGGTTATCCACCGGCAGCAATTCCTTTTCAACGGCTAGGGCGATTGCTTTGGCCAGTTCCTTTTGCCGTTTGGGCAGAACTCCTTGAAGGGTTATTCCCCCAACCTTAATTGGCTCTTTGGGCCTAAATAGCATACGAATGGCAACCACGTTGGTTATCCATCCTATTCCAGCGCCTATGAACGGAATGATCAATAAGCGGCCTTCCATTCGCCGGATTTCCACCTTTCCCGTTCTTGCTACCGATTAATGTTCGGCTCTTTTATGCAAAAACCTCCCCCAGTCGGGCAGGTTCTCCTTCCCACACCCCTTACCTCCCCCAACCGCAATGGCCGGTCATGATACAGCCTGTTCTCCTAGTTGGATTCCTATAACAAGAAACCGGCCATACGGCCGGTTATGTGCACTGGAGCGGAAGACGGGACTTGAACCCGCGACCCCCACCTTGGCAAGGTGGTGTTCTACCGCTGAACTACTTCCGCAAGTGGTGGGGAAGAAGGGACTCGAACCCTTGGCCTCCACCATGTCAAGATGGCGATCTAACCAACTGATCTACTTCCCCACATATATTGGAGGCGGCACCCAGATTCGAACTGGGGAATAGAGGTTTTGCAGACCTCCGCCTTAGCCACTTGGCTATGCCGCCTGGTCTGGAGCGGAAGACGGGACTTGAACCCGCGACCCCCACCTTGGCAAGGTGGTGTTCTACCGCTGAACTACTTCCGCTCGGTATCTAAAATTATAGCCGACCATGAGCTATGTGTCAACCCCGGAACAATCCGTCGCAGCCGCCTTGGCATAGGGTGTCATGGGGTTCTTCCATCAAGAAAGAACATTCTCTACCGGTTATAGCCGAGTAAAAGGCCTCTCGACAGATTTCCTCCAGTCTAGCCCTGGAGCAGTCAATACAAAGGCTTTGCCGATGGCCCCGATCGTCGACGAATTCCATCACCACGGGGTTGCCGCAAGAACATGCCCAGTCGAGCAAAACCGCTTCCGCTGCCACTAGTCTACCCCGCCATCCCAATTGTACCCCTCCCAAAAGACTCACCGTGATAAAAACATGCGTTCATCTTAAACTGCTACTAAGGGAATGTCAAGGTCGCAGAAGCGACTACTCTTACCAGTTAAGCCTGTTGCCTCATCGGGGATATAGACATTACACCTGATGGGCAGACTGTGGACCTTGGGCCTAACTACATCTCCACCCATTCATGGTGAATGACAAGGCTCCAAGAAGGATCAAAAACCATGTTCCTTGAGGTATTTGATAGCTTCTTCTATCTCTTCTTCCGAAAACTTGTCCCCCTTAACCCTTCTTACCTCTCTAATGGTTCTCGATTTGGTGTTTTCCACCATAGCCGCATTCTGAACAAAGTGGGTGGTCGATAGGAGCTCCATCCGTTCACCACCTAGATTGGCAAAGGCCTCGATTACCTGATCCACCTTCGCTTCATGAACGTGCAACTCTCCTAGATGTGGTTCTAGCACCTTCTCTATGTTCGCCCCTGGACCAAAATCCGACCGGCTTTCATCCGTTGCCCTATCCACGATGGCCCCAGCTACTTTCAGCCACTCGATGCTTTCCGATAGTGACTGGGAAAAGGGGCCGTAGTAATGCAGTCTGTATTCGAACGGAACGGGTACGCCCTTGGCTTGGATAAAATACACCAGTTTTTGCAACATCGTCCTACCAAGCCCATCGGGTTTACGATCCGACCACCTTTTCACAACAAGCGCGACAATGGCATCCTTGAACTCGTTGCATAGCTGCATCATCTTCATTCACCTCACCCCTCAACTGAGTCTAGCTCACACCTGATTTCCGGCCAGTCATCCTCGCCGCCCATAGCATAAACTCTAACGGGCCAAAAATGCCTTGGTAGTCTTTCCATGACACCGGATTCGTCGGTGAGTAGCTTTGGTTTGTCTCGGTCAACAACAACGAACAGAGCTCCTTCATCTTGGTCGTTCCGCCTATAAAACTCATGAATCCTAATGGGCTTGAAATCGTTGCAGTCAATAATGAGATGGCTGCTAGGCAGTCTTTCTTGGAGCTCTTTCACCTTATTCAAGAGAACCTTCACCTTGAAGTAACCATTAAACTCTCCTGACTCCCAAATCATAGAGTGTTTCCCTGCATTACCTCCTCGGTGATAA
>JAAYLV010000140.1 GCA_012521755.1 Bacillota bacterium
CGCAGCTCCTCATCGGTGTAGCCCATGGCCTTGAACAAGGACCGATGGGGCGCCCGTTCCAATCCACACTTTGCACGTTCGCTTCGCAATGCTCAACTCCCCTCTCCAACTAAATATTAGAGCACCATTCGCCCTCGCCGACCCTTATTCCTGCCGGGATGGCGGCCCCACCCGAGACGCGATGAAGTCGGCTATGCCGGCGATGTCTTCATGGTCGAAGGAGGGAACCCCTTCACGGGTCAAGGAGCCCACGGTGGCGATGATAGGGTCGACGAGCTCTGGCGGATCGCCAACTTCCGGACGATGGACGATGATCTTCGGATAGGGACCAATCTTATGACCTTCGGCCAGGATCAAATCCACCCCCGGCATCAGCGCGGCGATCTCGCCCAAGTCCCACGGTTCATAGCGCATCAGGGCAAAACCGTCGGGAGTGGCGAAGGCGACGGTCTTGGCGCCGGCTTGGGCGAAGCGCCAGCTGTCCTTCCCCTCTTTGTCCAGGGGATACCGGCCGGTGGTGTGTTTGATTGTCCCAACTCGATAGCCTTTCTTTTCCAGGGCAGGAATCAGCCTTTCCAAGAGCGTTGTTTTGCCGCTATTGGAGCGACCCACCAGGGCAATGATCGGTGTCATTGTCGAGCCTCCTTCTGGCTATTGTTTGGGCAAGAAGATAATCTGCGGGGTTATTGATATTAAAAAAGACCTCTTCTGGAACTGAGGTGAGTTTCTCGGCAGGAATGACTATTTCCTGCACCCGATCCCGCAGGGCGATGATCCTCCGCTCCCCAGAGGCCAGGCAATCCTCAATATGGGGAATGCATTCCCGAGAGTAAAGGGCATGCATGTATTCAGGAAGACCCCTCCAGGAGGGAACGGCAATATCATATCCCTCCCCCAACTCACAAAGACGCCGCAAGGGACCTTGGCGGATGAAAGGCATGTCCCCTCCCACCACCACCGCTTGGGGGTGGCTAATAGCAAGGAGGCCGGCATGAATGCCGGCCAGGGGGCCTTGCCCCTTGATCACATCGGGGACGGTCCTTAGACCCAGCCAGGCGTACTGGTCGGGCTTGTTTGTCACTACGATAACTTCCGGGAACACTCCAAGAAGCACCCCAGCGATCCAGGCGATTACGGGTCGACCTGCAAGGTCAAGCAGGGGCTTTTCCCGACCCATCCGTCGGCTTTGGCCGCCGGCCAGGATGATCCCGGCAACACTAGATGGCAAAGCTTAGGCCCCCGATCTCATCCGCAAGCACCCGGCCCAAGCGCCTGATACCAGTTTCAATGGCGGGGATCGATGCTTGACTGTACGCTAGTCTGATAGTATTCTTCCCCGTCCCGTCAACGTGGAATCCCTCGCCCGGCACATAACCAACCCCAGCGGCAACTGCACGGGGCAAAATGGCTTTCGCATCCATCCCGTGGGGAAGCTCAACCCAGATGAAAAACCCGCCCTGGGGTACAGTGTATTTTACACTCTTCGGGAAGTGCTCGCGGATCGCGGCCAGCATGGCATCCCGCCTGGCCCGGTAAAGACCCCGCAGCTCCTTTAGATGGTCTTGGTATCCCCCCGCCTTCAGCCAGCGGCAAATCAGCTTCTGACCGAAGGAATTGGAGCATAGATCCGCGGATTGTTTGGCAATGGCCAGCTTCCGGATCACAGCCCCATCGGCGGCAATCCAAGCAACCCGCATCCCAGGGACAAAGACCTTCGAGAAGGAGCCGAAATAGATAACGTTTCCCCCTCCATCCAGGCTCATCATGTGGGGCTCGGGAGCCTTGTCAAACCAGAGCTCACCGTAAGGGTTATCCTCGAGGATGACAAGCTCATATTCCTCAGCCAGCGCGACCAATTGCCTGCGCCTCTCTAGACTAAGGGTCACCCCAGCTGGGTTTTGGAAATTAGGCACCACGTAGATCATCTTGGGGCGACGACCCTGACGTCGCCACCGGATCAGCCGCTCGGCCAGCACATCCACCCTGAGGCCTTCCTCATCCAAGGGGATGCCAACTTTCTCCCCCTGGTAGTTGTTAATGGCTCCAAGGCCGCCTATGTAGCCAGGCTGTTCCACGATGACCAGATCCCCCGGATCCAGGAGGACCCGGCTGACCAGATCGAGTCCCTGCTGGGAGCCGCTGGTGATCAGGATATTATCAGCCCCGACTTCAATCCCTTGTTCCCTCATTTGCTCCGCGATGAGGGTGCGAAGCTCCGTGTACCCCTCGGTGGGCCCGTATTGGAGGGACACGTCCCCCTCCTCTTCGATGATCGCCTTGCC
>JAAYLV010000030.1 GCA_012521755.1 Bacillota bacterium
ATCCTCGATCCGGTAGGAGTCGGCTCATCGCCCCTCCGCCGGCAGGGGGTCGCATCTCTCTTGGAGAACCTAACCTTCACTGCCATTCGGGGTAATCTAGCCGAGATTCAGTTCATCGTTCAGGGTCATGGCGATCTCGTCGGGGTTGAAGCTGGCGGGGATCTAGACCTGCCCGGCCGCATTGCCCTGGCTCAGGAAGGAGCACGAACTCTCAGGACGATCGTGGCCATCACGGGGCCCTGGGATGTAGTTGCCAGCGCCGAGGAAACCTTCCTGGTCCACAACGGCCATCCCCTCCTGCGCAGGGTGACCGGCACAGGCTGCATGGCAACTTCGGTGATGGCTGCCTTCCTGGCTGTTGAGGGAGGAGCTCTAGGGGCAGCGGCCGCCTTAGCCTTCTACGGCCTTGCCGGGGAGAGAGCCGCCCAAAGGGCGAAGGGACCAGGGAGCCTGAAGGCCGCCCTCTTTGATGAACTTTACAACCTGGCGCCAGAGGATGCCGAGGAGTGCCGGGTGGAAAGGAGAGACTGATATGTGGCAACAGGAAGAAAAGCTCCAACCGGGGATGATGCGCAAGCTCATCAGCGGGGACAAGCTCATGCTTGTCAGCATGGAAATCGACCCCGGAACACCGATTCCCCCCCATAGCCACCCCCATGAGCAAATCAGCTACATCGTCGCCGGGGAGGCGGAGTTTACCATCGGGGATGAGGTCCGGAGCATGAAAGCCGGAGATGTCTGCCTGATTCCAGGCGGTGTCCCCCACAGCGTGAAAGTCCTCAGCAAGCTGATCGTCCTCGATTGCTTTAGCCCACCTAGGGAAGACTTCCTCAAAGGGGGGAAATCATGAAGCCCATCATCGCCTTGACCATCGCCGGCTCCGACTCGGGAGGCGGCGCAGGCATTCAAGCAGACCTAAAGACCTTCTCGGCCCTCGGGGTTTACGGCACATCCGCGATCACGGCAGTCACCGCCCAAAACACCCTGGGGGTTCAAGGCTACGTGGAGCTGCCCCCGGAGTTCGTTGGGCAGCAGATTGACTCGGTTCTCTCGGACATCGGTGCCCATGGCGTCAAGACCGGCATGGTGGCCAGTGCTCCCATCATCCGCGTCATCGCCGACCGGATGGTTAAGCACCAGGTAAAGAACCTAGTCGTCGATCCAGTCATGGTTTCTGCAACCGGCCACCACCTCCTGGCCGAAGATGCCAAGGAGTCCCTCCTGACGGAGCTCTTCCCCTTGGCTTACCTGGTCACTCCCAACCTGCCGGAGGCGGAGGCCATCACCGGTGATGCCATCAGGACTCTCAAGGACATGTACGCAGCGGGAGAGAAAATCCTCAAGCTCGGACCGGCCAACGTCCTAATCAAAGGTGGACACCTCCCGGGGGAAGACGTCATCGACCTGCTCATGGGTTCTGTCGGCGCCTACGAGTTCAGGGCTTCCCGGATCGAGACAACCAACACCCATGGGACAGGCTGCACCTTATCTGCGGCTATCACCGCGTACTTGGCCAAGGGCGAAGACTTAGTTGCCGCCGTCGACCAGGGGAAGTACTACATCACTAGGGCCATCGACTCCGCCCTGGACATCGGGCAAGGGGCCGGTCCAACCCACCACTTCTGGAATCTTTGGAGGGACTAAGAGTGAAGGTTGATTATACCCTCTACGCGGTTACCGACGATGCAATGGCTCCCGAGCTTCTTCCCCGGGCCGTCGAGGAGGCCATTCTAGGCGGTGCGACCATCGTTCAACTTCGCAAGAAGAACATCACCACCCGGGAGTATCTCCACCTTGCCCAGG
>JAAYLV010000031.1 GCA_012521755.1 Bacillota bacterium
CGTCTGCAAGGGCTCATCATCCCCGGGGGCGGCGACTTAGACCCAGTCTACTACGGCCAAGACCCCCAGCGGGATTTGGGAGTTGTGGAACCTGATCGGGACCGGCTGGAGATGGGGCTGCTCAAAGGGGCCATCGCCCGGGGCATCCCGATCCTGGGGATCTGCCGGGGCTGTCAGCTCCTCAGCGTGGCGGCTGGGGGAGATCTGATTCAGGATCTAGGGGAGGGCTACCACCAGCATCGGCAAAAGGCGCCTTTGTCCCACCCCAGCCACCAAATCAACATCAAGGCGGGGTCCCTCCTGGAAAGGCTATTGGGCCCGGGCCCCTTGCGGGTCAACAGTTACCATCATCAAGGAATTGGCCGGGTGGGCTCCCTAAGGCCCGTTGCCTGGTCCAACGACGGCCTCATCGAGGCCATCGAAGGCGAGGGCTTTATCCTCGGGGTCCAGTGGCATCCCGAATGGCTCGTGGAGTCGGCCCCCCTTTTCCGGGGGTTCATCGAAGCTGCGAAGGAGAGGAAGATATGAAGCCGCAGGTTGTAGCCTACAGGGGAGAAATACCGGAGAGTGTACATAACATCCACTATGTAGTCGTCGATCGGCTAGGCCGGGAGATCGCCTCGGGGGGCAATGGGGATCTGGTTACCTACTGGCGCTCGGCGGCCAAGCCCTTCCAGCTGGTGCCTCTAGTGGAGGGGGGAGGGGTAGAGCGGTTCGGACTGGAAGACCGGCATCTCGCGGTGATGGCCTCCTCCCACAACGGGGAGACGGTCCATGTGGAGGCGGTAGCCGAGATCCTAGAGCGAATCGGCATACAGGAAGACGCCCTGGCCTGCGGCGCCCATCCCCCGTGGCATGGGGATGCGGCCTTGGAGCTGGCAAGGCGTGGGGAAGAGCCTCGGGCCATCCACAACAACTGCTCGGGGAAGCACGCGAATATGCTGGCCCTTTGCCGCTTGTATGGCTGGGATCCGGAAGGGTACTATAGAAAAGAGCATCCTGTCCAAAAGCGCATCATGGGGGAGATCAGGTCTTTCACTGGCCTCACCGAAGAGCAATTGGCCGTGGGGATCGATGGCTGCGGCGTGCCGGTTTTTGGCCTGCCCCTGCGGCGGATGGCCTGGGCCTACGCGCTCCTTGCCGACCCGCGGGATCTGCCGCGGCAAAAGGGCGAGGCGGTGAAGAGGATCACCAAGGCCATGGCCGGCTGCCCCATGCTCGTTGCCGGGACGGGCAGGCTCGACACGGAGCTCATGGAGGCAGGGGGCGGGGAGATCGTGGCCAAGCTGGGCTCGGAGGCGGTCTACTGCCTGGCCCTCCTTGAGCGGGGCTGGGGAGTTGCCCTGAAAGTAGAAGATGGGGCCCTCAGGGCCCTGGGCCCGGCGGTCATGGCCCTCCTGGAGAAGTTCGACATTTTGACCGGTGCGCTGCCCGGATGGCGGGAGGTTGCCCTCCGCAACCATCGGGGCGAAGTCATCGGGAAGCTCGCGGCCCGGGGGTTCAATTGATGATCAAAGTCCATTCGGAAAGAGAAATGGAGGAGCTTGGGGAGCGGGTAGGGAGGCTCCTTCGTCCTGGGGATGTGGTGGTCCTGACCGGGGAGCTGGGAAGCGGCAAGACGGTCTTTTGCCGGGGCCTCGGCCGGGGCCTGGGGGTGGAGGCGACCATCACCAGCCCGAGCTTCACCTTGATCAATGAGTATCAAGGGAGGATGCCCTTTTACCATCTCGATGTCTATCGCTTGGACGGGCCCGCCGATCTGGAAGAGCTCGGCTATGAAGAGTACTTTTTCGGCGACGGCGCCACTGCGGTGGAATGGGGCGACAAGGTGAGGGTCCTCCTTCCCGAAGAATACCTGGAGGTTCGCCTGGAAGTCTTAGGGGAGGGGCTAAGGTCCTTAGAGTTCATCCCCCATGGCCCCCGGTTGGCCCAGGTGGTCGAGGAGGTTATAGCTTGCGGATACTAGCCATCGACACCTCAACCAAGACGGGAAGTGCGGCCCTACTAGATGGTGAATCCCTCATCGGCGAGTACATACTGAACGTGGCCATGACCCACTCGGAGCGGCTCTTGCCGGCCATCGAGCGGATCATGGCCGATGCGGGCTGGACGGGAAAGGATCTCGAGGGCATCGCCGTCGCCTTGGGACCGGGCTCGTTTACGGGCCTTCGCATCGGGATGACGGCCGCGAAGATCCTCGCTTACCTTTGGGAGATCAGCCTGGCGGGGGTGTCCACCTTAGATGCTCTCGCCCGGCAGGCAGGGCATTTCAGCGGCCTCGTCTGTCCCCTCATCGATGCCCGGCGAGGGGAAGTATACGGCGGCATCTACCGGGAGGGGGAGCCTTTGCAGGGACCGTTGAACGTCCCCGTCGGGGAGCTCCTCGACCTTCTTCCCCCGGGGGAGGAGGTCCTTTTCCTGGGGGATGGCGGAGAGAAGAACTGGCCGGCCATCCAAGACTCCCTGGGGGAGCGGGCCCTCTTGGCCGCGGGTCCGAGCAGGATCCTGAGGGCCTCCTTCGTTGGGTTGTTGGGCCGGGAGAAGCTCGTCGGGGGCGAGGTCGACGATCCCATGACCCTCACGCCCTTTTATCTTAGACGTTCGGAAGCTGAGATTAAGTGGGGGCGACTCTGTGATCAACGAACAGGCGACTAAACTGGAGATCCGGCCCATGGGGGTCAAGGATGTGGATCAGATC
>JAAYLV010000032.1 GCA_012521755.1 Bacillota bacterium
CTAGGGAAAAATCGCAGTTTAATTTCCCAGGCACTTTTGGTATACTAGTACAGGTAATTTTCATGTCAAAAATGGGAAGGGGTAGTTGTATGCTGCCAACACCTGAGAAATTCACCCTAGTGGCCGGGAAAGGGGAGGGGCCCACGGGGTTAAACGCTTTCGACAACGCCTTGCTGGCTGCCGGATTGGGCAATCTGAATCTCGTCCGGGTCAGCAGCATCTTGCCGCCGGGGGCTGAGTATGTGGACAAGGTATCCATCCCTCCCGGCTCCCTGACCCCGACGGCCTACGGAGCCTTGATCAGTGAGGTTCCCGGGGAGACCATCGCTGCTGCGGTGGCGGTGGGCCTGTCGGAGGACAGCTTCGGGGTGATCATGGAGTATTCGGGGCGATGCAGCCGGGAAGAGGCGGAGCAGAAGGTCGTCGGGATGGTGGAGAATGCCTTTGCCCAGCGGCAGATGCCCTTGAAAAAGACCCTAGTCAAGTCGGTTGAGCACAAAGTGGAGTCCATCGGGTGCGTTTTTGCTGCAGTTGCCCTGTGGTACTAGCACCTGCGGGGAGATGGGGACATGGACCTTTGGTATACGGAAAAACAGACAGAAAACATGGGGCTTAGCCTCAAAGTCAACGCGGTCCTCCACCGGGAGACAACTCCTTATCAGGAGTTGGCAGTATTAGACACCGTCCAATACGGGCGGATGCTAGTCCTGGATGGGATGGTCCAGACGACGGAAAAAGATGAATACGTCTACCATGAAATGATCACCCATGTGGCTATGTATACCCATCCAAACCCCCGCCGGGTGGCGGTTGTCGGGGGCGGGGACGGGGGGGCCGTCCGGGAGATCCTGAAGCACTCATCGGTGGAGAAGGTGGTGCTGGCGGAGATCGATGAGGCCGTCATTGAAGCTGCCAGGCGCTACCTGCCCAGCATCAGCTCTGCGTTGGACGACCCGCGGGTCGACATCATGGTGGGCGACGGCATTGCCCATATTAAAGCCAGGCGCGGGGCATATGATGTGGTGATCGTTGATTCCACCGAACCCGTTGGCGCTGCTGTTGGGCTATTTTCCCGGGAGTTTTACCAGGCCATCTACGAAGCTTTAACGGAAGACGGCGTTTTGGTGGCCCAAACGGAATCGCCCATTGTCAACGCATCCCTCATTGAGCAGTCCTTCCGCCATATCCGCGGCATCTTCCCCATCAGTCGGCTGTATTTGGCCTGTGTGCCGACCTATCCGACGGGCTTGTGGAGCTTTTCCCTGGGCGCGAAGAAATACGATCCGCTGCAGGTGGACTTCCAGGCGAGGCAAAGGGTCCCCGCGGTTTATTACAACCCTGATGTACACAGGGCTGCCTTTGCCCTGCCCAATTTCGTGCGGGATCTCATTGAGGAGCCCGGGGAGGCTGCCCGATGAGCTGGCGGGAGCGTGTGCAAGGGCGCGGAAGCTTCCTGGCCGCAGGATCCGGCGGCAGGATGGTCCTGCTGGGGGCTCCCCTCGACCAGACCACAAGCTTCCGCCCCGGCGCCAGGTTTGCTCCCGAAAGGATCAGGGAGGTTTCCGACGCCCTGGAAGAATACAGCCCCGTCTTAGACCGGGGGCTTGATGAAATAGACTTTGAGGACCTGGGGGATTTGGTTCTGCCCTTTGGCGATCTGAAGGAGAGCCTGGAGCGCATCGAAGAGGCGGCGGCAGACCTGGCGAGACAGGGGCGGGTGCCTTTGGCCCTTGGCGGTGAACACCTGATCAGCCTTCCCATCCTCCGCGGGATGAAAAGATATCACCCCGATCTAGTTTTTCTCCAGTTTGACGCCCACGCCGATCTGCGGGATGAATATCTGGGCCAGGCCGACTCCCACGCGACCGTTGTGAGGAGGATCGTGGAGCTGATCGGAGGCGAGCGGGTCTATCAATTCGGCATCCGTTCCGGCACTCGGGAGGAGTTTGCCTTCGGGCGGGCCAACACCAGGTTTTTCCC
>JAAYLV010000033.1 GCA_012521755.1 Bacillota bacterium
CCCCTACGTGATCCTGTCCTTGATCAACATTTTGTACCTGTTCCTAGGGACATTCATGGACATTACGCCCATTCAAATTATCACCATCCCAATGCTGCTTCCGATCATCAATCAACTAGGGATCGACCTGATCCATTTCGGCGTCGTCTCGTCCATCGGTCTTTTGATCGGCGCCATCACTCCGCCGGTGGGCACATTGATGTACTGTGCCTGTGAGATTTCCGATGTGACCATTGAAGATTTTCTGAAGGCCGTTTGGCCCTTCTACGTGGCGCTGATTGGCGTGTTGTTTACCGTAACGTATATCCCCGCGTTGGCCCTGTGGCTGCCGAAGGTAGTCCTCGGATAATAGGCATGCTGGTATTAGGGTCTACCGGAGAAGCAAGGTTGGCGACTTGCTTCTCCCTCTTTTTGTTTCTGCAGGAATAAACAATCCAGAGGAGAAAGGAGTCCTCAGGAAATTCTCATCTTCGATTGGAGTGCGGGATGGACAAGTTCCGTTTCATTGCCCAAAATAGGGGGGAGCTCGATGGCTTCAAGGAAGGAGTCATCATCATTCCCGTCGGTGCTACGGAACAGCACGGTCCCCATCTGTCTGTAGGGGTCGACAGTCTCCTAGCCGAGACTGTTGCCCTGCATGTGGCCAAGGACCTAAGCCCTCGGCTCCCGGTTCTTGTTGCGCCAACCTTGCCTTACGGCTACTCCCACCATCACTTGTCTTTTGGGGGTGCCATCTCCCTGCGCAGCGAAACCCTCATTGCCGTATTGAAGGACATTGGGATGTCCCTCGCGGCAAGCGGGTTCAAGAGACTGTTTTTTTTGAACTCCCACGGGGGGAACGAGGAAGCGGTCCGGCTGGTTGTGCGGGACTTGGCTAGAGAAGGGGTCAGCGCAGCCGCAGCCTCCTACTGGACCGTTGCCTGGGATGCCCTCACGGAGGCAGGCGCTTTGGACTGGGGGCGGGTGCCGGGACATGCCGGCTCCTTTGAGACATCGTTGATGTTGCACCTGGCCGCGGAGCTAGTTCATGGCCGGCCGCCCTTGAGGGAGGATGCCCCATCGATAGCCGATCCTGCCCGGCGGTTGT
Source organism: Bacillota bacterium (assembly GCA_012521755.1). GTDB lineage: Bacteria > Bacillota > Limnochordia > JAAZLZ01 > JAAZLZ01 > JAAZLZ01. Next base: position 1,088 of record JAAYLV010000033.1, read on the forward strand.
TCGTTCAGCTCCCCGGTCAAGGGGTGGGGAAGGATGGCTATACCGACGATGCCCGCTTTGCCTCGGCCGGGAAGGGGGAGCTTTACTTTCAAATTATAGTCTCCCAAGTAGCCAAGGCGGTCGTGGAGTTTTATCGCCAGATCTAGACAAAGGGTATTGACAGGGCTGGTGGGCCCTTCTACAATATAACTGTCCTACTTAGTAATAACGGGGAGGGGTTAGATGTGCATTGCAATCAGTGCAGTCAGACGTTAAATGGCATCGCCTGTACTAAAGCCGGTGTTTGCGGCAAGAACGAGGATGTAAACAGTCTGCAGGAAAACTTGATCTATGCTCTCAAAGGGATCAGCGCGTACGTTTACCATGCACGGGAGTTGGGGCATGTCGATAAGGAAATCGACTCTTTTCTGTCCGAGGCCCTCTACAGCACCTTGACGAATGTGAGCTTTGACTTGGAGCGGTTCTTGGACCTCAACTTGAAAGCCGGCCAGATGACCATCAAGGCCATGGAGCTGCTCAAGAAGGCCCATGTAGAGGTTTTTGGGAAGAATGAGCCGACTGAGGTATCCACCGGGACGGCTAAGGGCCACGGAATCTTGGTGACCGGCCATGGTTTGAAGGCGCTGTATGAACTATTGAAGCAGACGGAGGGCAAGGGGATCAATGTCTATACCCATTCGGAAATGCTCCCTGCCCACGGATATCCTGCCCTCAAGGCTTTCCCGCATCTAAAGGGCAATTTGGGGGGCTCCTGGACGGATCAGAGGAAGCTTTTTGCCCAGTTCCCCGGCGCGATTCTCGGTACGTCCAACTGTGTACTCATACCTACTGATAAGTACCGAGACAGGATATTCACCGTAGGGATTGCGGGGCTGCCAGGGGTTGCCCACTTGGAGGGATACGATTTTTCCCCATTGATCGACAAGGCCCTCTCCTTGCCTGAACTCCCTGAGGAGCCTGGCCCTGCCATCACCACCGGCTTTGCGGAGACTAACATCTTGCCCCTAGCCGACAAGATCATCGCCGCTGTCAAGGATGGCAAGATCCGCCATTTCTTCTTGGTCGGCGGTTGTGATGCTCCCGGGAAAGGCGGAGAGTACTATCGGGAGTTTGTCCAGCAGGCCCCTGCTGATACAGTGGTCTTGACCTTGGCCTGCGGCAAGTTCCGCTTCAACGACCTCGACCTTGGCGAAATCGACGGCATTCCCCGGCTCTTGGACCTGGGCCAGTGCGATGACGCGATCAGCGCAATCCGGATCGCCTCCGCTTTGGCCGCTGCCTTCGGGTGTGGAGTCAATGAGTTGCCCTTGTCCTTGGTGCTGTCTTGGATGGAACAGAAAGCGGTAGCCATTCTAATGGCCCTTTTCTCCCTTGGGATCAGAGGGATCTATCTTGGGACCAAGCCGCCGGCTTGGATCACCCCTGGCGTCATGGAAGTGCTGCAGGACAAATTCGATCTTCGCTTGACAACAGAACCTGCCAGGGACATGGAAGCGATGCTGAGCTAGGAAAGGAGGGGGCTGACCGCCCCCTTCTACTTCTCGACGATCAGGGAAGCCACAATCCCCGTCGTCTCCCGCACCAGGCGAGCGCATTCTTCCCAGCCGCCCCTATCGAGCCAGGCTTGCCGTTGATGGGGGACATCGAGGTCCGCCCGAGTGATATCCCGGCAAAGGCGGCTGCCAAACCGCCCGGTAAACTCCGCGTAGAGTCTCTTAGCTGGGATGAAGGATTGGGCTAAAGCTTCCAGATCGCCCATTTTATCTTCCGGCGGACCGAAGTACATGCCCAAGGCCAGCAGTCCCCCCTGGAGGGCGCCGCAAAGGGAGCCCGCGCGACTACCCCCCGCAAGGATGCCCACTGCCTTGAGAAGCAAAGGGTCCCTCGGTCCAAAGGTCTCCTGGATGCCTAGCATAACTGCTTGGGAACAACCCAACACTTGTTTGCGGAGAAAGACTTCATAAGCCCTTTGGGATGCTCTTTCAACCTGACTTGCCACTGCCTCTCCCCCTTTAGCGGTTTATTGTTTATTAGGCGGCGTTTTCGAGGTTTCCTCCCTGGCGCTTTGAGGGGAAGGAACCAGGTCTGAAGCGGCGAAAACATCACGTAGTCCCTGCCAAAGGAGGCCTTGTCATGTGGGCATTAGTTTATCACGGACCCAAGGATTTGCGGTATGAGCAAATCCCCAAACCTGTTCCAGGTCCTGGGGAAGTGTTGGTAGCGGTCAAGGCGGTTGGGGTGTGCGGCTCCGATGTCCATGGGTATCTAGGGATTACCGGTCGACGGATTCCCCCTATGGTTATGGGCCACGAGTTTTCTGGTGAGGTGGCCGAGTTGGGTCCCGATGTGGAGGGCGTGGAGGTTGGGACCAAGGTGGCCGTCCAACCCTTAGTCTTTTGTGGCAAGTGTGGCCAATGCCGTCAGGGGCATACGCATTTGTGCGTTCAAGCCAAGTTCCTGGGTGTCTTGACCACGAACGGAGCCATGGCCGAGTATGTGGTGGTGCCGGCGAAGCAGCTGTTCCCGTTGCCAGAGGGACTAGGATTTGCGGAAGGGGCTCTAGTGGAGCCGGCGGCTGTAGCCTTGCGGGCCATCAGCAAGCTTGGGGAGCGGCCCATGCCCGAACGGGTTGCCATCGTCGGTGCAGGTCCCATTGGACTTTTGTTGCTCCAATACGTGAAGCTGCGGGGAGCCAAGGAAGTGCTGATGACCGACCTGGAGGATTACCGCCTCGACTTGGCCAAAGAGCTAGGCGCCGACATAGTCCTTAACCCCAAGGAGACAGATGTCGTCATGCGAGCACAAGATTGGACCGAGGGGGAAGGTGTGCAGCTGGCCATCGAGGCCGTTGGCGCCACCCCGACGGTGCAGCAGGCCATGGCCATGGCGGGCCTGCGGGGGACAGTACTGTGGGTGGGGAACTCCGCGCGGTATGTAGAGGTGAATATGCAGCAGGCAGTCACCCGGGAATACACCATTCTTGGCACCTTCATCTACAACCATAAGGAGTTTGGTCAGGCCCTGGAAGATATCGGGGCGGGGCGGGTTAAGGTAAGACCCCTCATCAGCCGCTCCTATCCACTAAGCCGCGGCCCCGAGGTCTTTGCCGCCCTTGCTGAGGGCAAAGAACAAGTCGTCAAAGCCGTGTTGACCAATTAATACTGGGGGGCCTTGCTCGGGCAGGGCCCCCTTTATCCGCGCAGGATCTGTACGATGTAAATATCCGGATTGGCGGCTAGGTCAACTGGGCCTGCCTCCGTGGTCACGATGGGGTGGGTGGGGTTGTGCCGGTCGATATGGACGATCCTGCCTTGCTGTCCACTGCTGAGGATGACCTCTTTGCCCCGGTAGCGGCGCATGATGCCGCCGATGAGTGATTTGACGGGCAAGGCATCTAGCTTATGGGGCGTCATCCCTTCGATTATTTTGAACGATTCAAAGGGGGACAAGGCGTGCTTGTAAGCGCGCCTTGCTGTTAGGGCGTGGAATACGTCACAGGCCGCAAGAATCCTTCCATACAGACTGATTTCCTCCCTGACTAGACCCCGTGGGTAGCCCGAACCGTCGTTTCGCTCATGGTGTTCATAGATGGCCCGGACCACCTTTTCCGGCACCCCAGGGGTATCCCTCAGCAGCTCGTAGGCATGGACAGGATGCTTGCGAGCTTCTTCCCATTCGTGCTCATCTAAGCCGGACGGTTTATTCAAGACTTCCATTGGCATCATGGCTTTGCCCAAATCGTGGAGATAGCCGGCCATAGCCAATTCGAAAAAAGCCTGTTCGCCAAGCTCGAGCCAATGACCGATGGTAGCCGCGAGAGCAGCGACAGCAACCCCGTGGTTGTATGTGTAATGATGCCACTCATAAAGGGAGGTCATCAGCTGAACCACTTGAAAGCCTTGTTCAGGCCGAAAGAGCAATGGTGCTATGGCCTGCTCCGCCTCGGCGTAGTCAACTCTTTCTCCCAAGCTTGCCTTCGTCATCAGAGTCTCCAAGTAATTTGAGGTCTCCTGTACCTGGGTCACCAAGTCATGTTCTGTTTGGGTGTCGTTAGGGATCAGGACCTGGATTTCAAAAATAAAACGTTGGCGAAGCCCTTCAATGATGGTTGGGGTGAGGGTCTTCCCGGCAGCTAGGAGCCGCTGCCCGGACCGGGCAAAGACATCTGCGGCAAGCCGCATGCCCAGCCTGGCTTCATCGAGGGTAATACGGACTTTTTTCATTGGTTAACCACCCTGCCTGGGGGAAAATGGATAGTGTTTAATATCACTTTTCTAGATTCCGGCGCCGCATTCCTGCAATTAACAAGTAATAATCACGCAACCGCCGCAAAAAACGGAAAAACAGGCAGTAGAACAAGAATAGCGAATCTCCTAAAGAGGTTGCATAGAGCCCTTTCCAAACTCGTTGCGCTGGCAAAGTGAGAGCCGAGCGTGTCTTTGCAGGAAAAGACGAAAGGAGGAAGAACTACCATACAAGCTAGTATCTCGACTGAGATGGGAGAGTGGCGCCCTTGCAGGGAACAGCACGGAAGTCGCGGACTTCCTACGCCGAATGGGCATACAGGCAAATCAGGGACGCCATTATTTGGTGGGAGCTGCAGCCCCGGGAGCTAATCTCAGAGAACCGGTTGGCTGAGAAGCTGCATATCAGTCGGACTCCTGTACGGGAGGCATTACTTCGCCTAGAGAGAGAAGACCTCGTGGAGATTGAGCCCCAGCGGGGTGCTTTTGTGGCTCCTATTCGGGTTGAGGAGGTTCTCCAGGCGCGCCTTGTCCGAGAGGTCCTCGAAGTGACGGCGGTAAGAGAGGGATTCGAGCGAATCGGGGCCAGAGAATTGGCTGCGATGGAGAGAGCCATCGCCGATCAAGAAGAAGCTGCTTCAGCCGGGGACTTTCGCGCTTTCGTCGATGCCGATGAGGCTTTCCATCAAGTCATTCTGGATGCGGCCCGGAATGAGAAGCTCAAGGGAGTTGTCGCGCAGATGCAGCTGCACCTCTTGAGGGTCAGGGTGTGGGCCTTGCCGGTCGCTGAACGCTTTCGCTTGATCATTCAAGACCATAGGTCGATCTACAAGGCGTACCTGGAGCGCGACCTGGATCTTGTCGTGGCGCGGATGGAGTCCCACTTAAGACGTACAAAAGAAACCTGTGCCGCCATCGGCAAAAACCCCTTCTTGTGCACTTGACGGCGCAACCCTGTAAAGGGGGGAAGTCTCGGGAAAAGGGGGGAGGTTTATCTAGTATTGGGGTTTTCCTAGATGTAGCAACAGGTGTTAGAACATCACTAAGGAAGGAGAAAAAGCGTTGGCTAAACTCACACCAAGGGAGCGGGTCATGACGACTTTAGCGGGAGGGATTCCCGATCGGGTCCCCTGGATCGAGTCGGGCATTGACCCCGTAGTTGCCGAAAAGCTCTTAGGACGTCCCGTTTCGGTGCCGCCCCGGATCAGGATGGATCCGGAACTCATGGACATATTGAATCTAGACAACGTCAGCGTCAACCTCAAACCGCCCGATGTTGTCGAGCGCACCTTTTCCGGGGGTGTGGATTACGTGGGGGATGGCCTGATTAAGGGCTGGGATGATCTGGACTTTTTGCGGGACCAGCTGCCCGATCCCCACGATGAAAACCTCTACAAACCCATCAATGACTACTTGAAACACCATAAGAGGGACTATGCAGCTGCCTGCGGCTTGCGGGCAGGGATGGCCAATGCTTACCTTAGCATAGGCATTCAAACGTTTTCCCTGATGCTGTACGATGACCGCAAGTTCGTCGAGACGGTGATGGACATCTTCAACGACTGGACCTTAGCTGTAGTGGAGCATATCAATGAGATGGACTTTGATTATGTCATCATCTCCGACGACTTGGCCCACAGCGCTGGACCCTTGTTCTCACCCCAAATCTTCCGGGAACTGTTTGTGCCTCGCTACAGGCGCGTAGTGGAGAAACTGAAGAAGCCCTGGATTCTCCATACTGATGGGAACTTCTTGCCCTTGATTGAAGATCTGCTGCCCCTGGGCATGAGCGCCATCGGCAACCTTGAACCGGCGGCCGTCGACATTGTCCAGCTAAAGAAAGACTATGGCCATCGAGTGGCACTGTTGGGGAACATCGACCTCAACTACACCTTGACCAGGGCCACGGAGGAGGAAGTAGAAGCTCAGGTGAAGCTGCGGATCTCCCAATTGGCCCCTGGCGGAAGGTATCTGCTGGCCAGTGAAAACTCGATTCCCTCATATGTCCAGCCCGAAAACCTCTTGGCCATGAGCCGGGCGGTGGAGAAGTACGGTTACTACTAAAAGGGGAGCAGCCGCTCCCCTTTATCCCTTCGCCAGGATGGACCTGATGACATCGGCATATTCTTCGCTTTCCCGATCCGAAGTGACGATTTCAATGCAGTCTGGGCTGGTGATCCCAAGGCCCAGCTCGCCCGCCCGTTGGATCTGCTCTTGGGCGAAGATGGGCCGATCTTGGATTTCGGGAGTAGTTCCCAGTTCCTTGAGGATGGCAACTCCCACCGCGTCGACGGCGATCCTGTCATGACCAGCCCAAACAACGTTAGCCTTTCTGCGCTCGCCCGTTGCCGGTCCCCCGCTGACAAAGGCCTCAACACCGTCCATGACAATCAGGCAGGGATGATAGGCATAGTTGATTTCAGCAATCATTTTCCGGATATGGGGGGAGTCATGGAGCTCCCTCATGTACTCATAGCCTCGGCGGGGAACTAGGCCGACGGCCAGTTTCAAGGACAAGGTGAAGATGCCGCCGAATTGGTGAGTCTTAAGGCAGCCCGTCGCCACAATCCTGGGAGCCTCGGTGACGATCCGGGGCACGATGAACCCGTTCTTCCAGTGGCTCCCGGGTGGGTTGATTTGGACCCATTCTTCCGGCGGCAGTTCATCGAAATTGATCAGGCCCACGTCCAGCTCTTCCAAGAGCTGGGGGATGCCCTTCTCTCGTAGGACATCGGCCGTCAAAGGCGGGCCGCTTCGTTCGCCAATAGTGATCTTCTTCGCCCCTTGGCTCCGCAAGGCGCCAACTAGAGCCCTTAGGGTGTCGTTATGGGTTGAGCCTGGTGCAGGATCGCTCGTATTAAAATTCGGCTTGATGAGAACATCGAAACCTTCGACGGTGTTCTCCAACAGCTCCATGCACCGCTGGACGCCTTCATGGCGATCGCTGGTCTTCACCAGGGCTATCCGCGCCTTTTTTTCGTTACCAAGCTTCCCTTCCACAGTCTCGCAGGCGGTCCTACATTGCATTGGCAGGCCTCCTCTCCGGTTTGCTGGCTTAATTCCCCCTGGTGACGCTAATTCCTGCTAGAATTGCCTATTCCAACCAAAATTCACACAAGGCCTAGGACTGCAGCTGGCTGACCCGACAAGGTCTTCCTCCGGTGATGGCCAGGAGCTTCTCGACGGACACGGGCACTGCCGAGTTGGGAGTCCCCGCCGCAATATAAACTACCGGGAATCGTTCCATGCTCAAATCGATCAAGATGGGCAGATCCTGGGGGAGGGCGAAGGGACACACGCCGCCGGGAGGATAACCCGTCAGCTCCCAGGCTTCTTCGGGTCTGGCCATCCGCATCTTCTCGCCAACAGTCTCCCTTAAAGCTTTGTTGTCGATCCTGGTATCGCCGCTTGTCACCACCAAGACAGCCTTGGTTTTGCCGACGAAGGCGAGGGTCTTCGCGATCTGACCAACTTCTACCCCTAGGGCCTTGGCCGCTAGGGGTGCGGTGTGGGTGCTCGCATCGAGTTCCATGACTTGCAGTCCGTGGGGATGGAGAAACTCTTTGACCTTTTCTATTGCATCCAATTGAATGCTTCCTCCTTTAGTCCACTAACTATGCCATTGTCTTGGCCAACTGGTCTGCCTTATCCTCCTTGTCTTCGGCGTGGTTAACGATCCAGGCAGGAAATCGCCGTTTTCTTACGAACCCCTAAGCAGGACACGAGGGGGTGATGGGCAATTGGAGGGAGGCCGTAATCCATTGCGGGAAGCTCTCAACACAGAATTCGTTGTAACCTGGGAGCTTGTTCCTGGAAGGGGGGCTTTCGGGAAGGCCCAGGAGGACATCTTGCGCGCTGCTGAGGAAGTAGCCGGGGACGGACGAGTACATGCCTTGACCATCACCGACAACCCCGGCGGCGAGCCGGCGATGGCCGTCGATTACTTGGGAATGGAACTGGTGCGAAAAGGCGTCGAAGTGATCGTCCATTTCACCTGCAAGGACAAGAATCGCAGTCAAATCGAAAGCCAGCTCTACGCCCTCCACCGCGCTGGGGTGCATAACCTGCTGGTGATGAGCGGGGACTACCCGGCCGACAGCCCTGCGGGACGTCCCAAGCCGGTGTTCGACTTTGATCCCATCCATGTTCTGCGCATGATCGGCCAGATGAATGGGGGCTATGAAGTCCCTTCCTTCGGTCCGCCGGAGGTGCTGGCGCCGACGCGTTTTTTCGCGGGAGTCGCGGTGTCGCCCTTCAAGAAGGAAGAGGGAGAGCTCCTAGGCCAGTATTACAAACTCAGAAAAAAGGTCGCGGCCGGCGCCCAGTTCATCGTTACCCAAGTGGGGTACGATGCCCGCAAGTTCCATGAGGTGCTGCAGTTTGTGCGCAGTGCTGGTTGGAACATACCCCTCATCGGCAATATCTATGTGCTTACCTATGGAATCGCTCGGCTGATGTATCAGAACCAATTGCCCGGGTGCGTGGTGACGGAGAAACTCATGGAAGAGCTCGTAAGGGAGAGACAAGGGCCCGATAAGGGGAAAGGGGCGAGGCTCCTGCGGGCGGCCAAGCTTTACGCTTTGTTGAAGGGCATGGGTTATGCCGGCGTCCATATCGGCGGTCACGGTTTGAAGTATCAAGATGTGGTCTACATCATCGAAAAAGGGGAAGAACTGGTCCCCAATTGGCCAGACCTTGTTCGTGAATTCGACTATCCCCAGGAGGGCGGGTTTTACTACTTCCAGCGGGACGAGGGGACGGGGCTGAATACTTGCGAGCCGACAAATCGCCACGGGTCCTTGCCGCCCAAGGGCTTGGACAACCGGTTCTTCCGCCTGCTTCATCATACCCTCTTCGATGAACGGGGGATTTTCTATCGGCCCATGCGTTTGTTCTCCCGGGTGGTCGACGGCACACGGTTGGAAGGGCCTGTCACTTGGCTTGAGCATCTAATTAAGCTGATTAGCAACAACTGTCAGCAGTGCGGCGACTGTGCCTTGTTTGACCTAGCCTACTTCTGTCCCATGTCCCAATGCCCCAAGAATCAGCGCAACGGACCTTGTGGAGGAAGCTTTGAAGGCTGGTGTGAAGTCTACCCCAAGGAGCGTCGCTGCCTTTATGTTAGGGCCTATGATAGACTCAAGGCTTATGGGGAAGAGGAGAACATGGGGCGGTACGAGGTTCCCCCCTGCAACTGGAGTTTGCGACAGACCTCTTCCTGGCTGAACTTCTACCTTGGCCGGGATCATAGCAGCAAGGTATTAGATCTGGATGAGGGGAAGCTGTGAAGGCTAATCCGATTGCCTCCGGGGCAGCAACTGGGACTGTCGGGGCGGCAACCCTGCGTTGTCGCCCCTTCCGCGTTGACTGACGAGGCTATCCTCCCTGGGTGGCATCGACGACCCAGATTGTCTGCCCAAACTGGATAGGAACGCTAAGGTCCTGGATACGCTGGCTGCCCTGGGAGATCATGACCTGGCCGCGGCTAAAATCGGCTTCTAGGCTTTCCAGGGCGGAGTTCATCTCCTTAAGGGCGGTCAAGAGGTCTTTCAAACTCGAACCCGCCTTCACGGGGACTTTGAGTCCTTCCCGTCTGTACTTCACATCCAAGAGGTCCCGATGGGGGGAGAAGACTTTGACCGTGACTACCTCCGTACTCACTTCACGTCCCTCCTTCTCGATTCAACTGGTCCAACAGAATCATCTCCCGGTCCTCTAGGGGCGGCATACCTGGACCGTACAGACAGCCTCCCGGGCAGGCTAGAAGCTCAATAACCCGGGGGCCTTCCTCCTCGGGCCGAAAAGCCTCCAGATATTCTTGGCAGCGGTCTAGCCCAGAGGCGGTCATGGCCAAAAGGCCGATCCGGGAGGTAGGCTCGTAATAGCCGTCCACCATCTCCTCAGGAAGCAAATCGAGTTGAAGGCCTTCATCTGCCAGCCACGCAAATAGTTCGGTGAAGGTGAGGACCCCATCGGCTGCTCCCTCCTCGACCGCCGCTTCCCTCTTCTTGGCGTGGCAAGGGCCGATGAACACTACTTTGCCTCCAGGCCCCAGCTTTTCCCGCAGGATGCGGCTGTGGGCCACCATGGGAGAGGGGAGGGGAGAGAGGTGCCGCAGGAGATGGGGAAAGTCCCGTCGGATTAGAGCTGCCACCGTGGGGCAGGATGATGAGAAGACCGGCCCGCCCATTCTTTCCGCTTGGCAGATCCGGCTTTGGATAGTCTCCTCAAGGACGGAGATGGTCTCCTCCACCCAGCAAAAGCCAAGCTTTCGCAAAGCAGCTACGATCCTCAAGGGTTCCTTAGCCAAGACAGTGTAGGAAGGGGCAAGGCTGACTGCCACCTCACAACCATCCATCAGCCAGGCTTTGACCTTTGCCAACTGACTTGGAACCTGGATGATGCCGTGGCAATGCCCATCGAACAGGCATTCATGCTGTGATGCTCCCGGCTCCCCATCCTGGAAGACTAGGGCCCGGCGGGGACAAGACGCGACGCACCTTCGACAATCTAAACAAAGACTCGCTTTTGGCAATCAAGGCCGCCCTCCCGCTCCTGGTCTATGGATACTATTTGAACGCGAGGGACGATATTCCTGCGCTATGGCGGTCAACATTCGAAGAGTTTAGTCAGTCTTTTTCCACAATAGGAGGAAATTAGGTCATTGGTGGCGTAGTCAATCTTGTGGTAAATCCCACTGGTGTTCCGTCCAGCCCCGGGAGGTGTCCATTCTAGGCTAGGACGGCGGATATAACCAATCATCCGGGGAGGTGGCGTTAATGGCTAGGATTTTCAATTATGCAATGGGGACGGAGATCGTCTACGGGATTGGCGCCAGCAAGGATACGGGCAAATACGCGAAGGATTTGGGCATTTCCCGTGCGCTCATTGTGACTGATCCGGGGATCGAGAAGGTTGGTCTGTTGGAGGGTATCCTAGCCTCCCTCAAAGAGGCGGGAGTCGAAGTGACGATCTTTGCCGAAGTGGAGGAAAACCCCCTCGATACCACAATTGAACGGGCCTATGAGCTCTATGCCGAGAAGGGGTGCGACGGCGTCATCGGAGTCGGTGGAGGCAGCTCCATGGACTCGGCGAAGGCCGTAGCCCTCCTGGCCACGAATCCTGGACCGTTGATGAGGTATGAAGGCTTCGCCAAGGCAGAAAACAAGGCTGGAACCGTCATCTGCATTCCCACCACCGCGGGCACCGGCTCGGAGGTAACGACGACGTCTGTGATTACCGATTCCAAGCGGGACCAAAAAACGGTGGTCAGCGGTCCCCAGTTGACTGCGACTTTGGCCCTGTGCGACCCGGAGCTGACGGTCAGCCTGCCGCCGTTCCTGACGGCGACGACGGGGATGGATGCCCTCAGCCATGCGCTAGAGTGTTATGTTAACACTAATACTAACCCCATTTCGATGGCCCTGGCCTATCGGGCCATGGAACTCATCGGCAAGAACCTGCGGGCCGCCGTGGCCAACGGGCAAAACTTGGCTGCCCGGGACGGGATGTTGATGGGCAGCCTACTGGCGGGGATGGCCTTTAACGTCACCCGGCTGGGACTTGCCCATTCAGCGGCTATGCCCCTGGGCAGCTGGGAGAATAAGCTGCCCCACGGCTTGGCTAATGCCATCATGCTCCCCCGGGTCACGGAATTCAACCTGATGGCTGATTATGAGCGTTTTGCCGAAGTGGCCAAGGCCTTAGGAGAAGATATTGAGGGTCTGCCGCCGCGAGAGGCAGCGTTCCTTGCCGTGAAGGCCCTTGATGACCTGGTTGCCGACATCGGTATTCCAGCCCGGCTCGGGGATGCGGGCATCAAGCGGGAGAACATCCCCGCCATCGCGGAGGAGACGATGAAGAGCCGCAACACCCTGGTCAATCCTCGCCAGGCCACGCTGCAGGAGGTCATCGAGCTTTTAGAAAGAAGTATGTAACTTGCCTATGGTCGACCATTGGGAGCCGTAGGGCTCCCAAATTTGTTTCAGTGAAGGGGATGCCAAGGTGGAGGCTTCTGCCAAGTCCTTAATCGCTGTATGTCACGAACTCTATCAACGGGGATTCGTCAGTGGGTCGGGGGGGAATGTTAGTCTGCGAACCCAGGACGGGTTCTTGATCACTCCTTCGGGCTTTTCCCTGGGGACTCTGACTGAGGACCAGCTAGCGAAAGTGGATTTTGCCGGCCGCCCTCTCGTTGGGAGCCGACCCTCTAGGGAAAGCCCAATGCACCTGGCCATCTATCGGGCGAGGGAAGATGTTCAGGCCATTGTTCACACCCATTCGCCCCATGCTACTGCCCTTGCCTGTCTCCTCGAGCCCGGGCGGCCTATTCCGCCCTACACGCCGAGCTATGCCTATCTAGTTCGCCAGCTCCCCCTTATTCCGTACTACTGCCCTGGCTCCCAGGCCCTTGCCGATGCCATCCGCGAGAAAGCCTCCGGCGCGAATGGGTTTCTCCTGCAAAACCACGGGGTGGTAGCTTTGGGGGCGAGCCTAACCGAAGCCCTGAGCGTTGCCGAGGAGATCGAAGACAACTGTCGCATTTACCTTTTGACCCAAGGCCAAGCCCGCTCCTTGGCAGCGGAGGAAGTGGATGAGATTTGGAGGTTAATGAAGTGACCGCCTGCTGCCGACGGTGCTTGTTAGGAAAGAGTCATGGCGATAACGAGGGGCGCTCCTTGGGGCGCCCCTGGTGAGCTGGTTATCTGCCTAAGACGCTACGGACCGCCTCTTCAATAGCGGGAGCATCAACTTTCATGATGCGACGCAGATCGTTCATGTCTCCAGCTGGGGGCCATACATCCCGAAGCCCCACCCGTTCGACCCGGCAGGGGTGTCTCCCGGCAACTACCTCGCTCACTGCTCCTCCAAGGCCGCCTAGGATGCTGTGCTCCTCCACGGTGACGATCCCCTTCGTCTCCCGGGCGCAAGCTACGATCGCCTCTTCATCAAGGGGCTTGATCGTGGCCACGTCTAATACCCGGCAGTTGATGCCTTCCTTGGCCAGGTTGTCGGCGGCCACGAGGCACTGGTAGACTGAGGGCCCAACGCCGATGAGGGCCACGTCGTCCCCTTGGCGAAGCTCAAAGGCTCTACCGATGACAAACTCCGTATCCTCGGGATAAATGATGGGGTCGGCGGGACGACCTAAGCGAAGATAGACGGGACCTTGATAGTCCACGATCGCGGCTACCGCAGCCGCCGTACTGTTGGCATCCGCGGGAGCCACCACAGTCATATTGGGCAGGGCGCGCATGGTGGCCAGCTCTTCAATCCCCATATGGGTGGAGCCTGTGAGGCCTCCAGTCAAGCCTGCGGCCATGCCGACTATTTTCACGTTGGTATTCATGTAAGCCACATCCACCCGGATTTGTTCAAAGGCCCGGCCCGTGGTGAAGGTGCTGAAAGTGACAACAAATGGAATCTTGCCCTCGAGGGCCAGTCCGGCGGCAAAACCGACGCCGTTTTGCTCGGCGATGCCAATGTTGAAAAACTGGTCGGGGAAGCGCTTGGCAAAGGGCGCAAGTCCCATCGGGCCCATCAAGTCGGGGGTGATGGCGATGATGTTCCGATTCTTCGCGGCAAGGTCCATGAGGGCCTCGACAAAGCTCTCCCTAAACTCCTTCATAGCGACTTCTTGCAACTCAACCACATCCCCTCTACTGGTTACTGGAGACGCCCGAGGGCTTCCTCGATTTCCTGGAAGGCCAGTTGGATCTCCTCATGTGTCGGCCGGGCGCTATGCCAGGCAGGATTATTCTCCATAAAAGACACGCCCTTGCCCTTTGTGCCGCGGCAGATGAGAACCCTAGGGGATTCCTTAGCTTCTTTAGCCCAGGCAAGACCATCTAAGATCTCCGGGAGCGAGTGGGCGTCGATCTCCCGCGGCTCCCAGCCAAAGGTTCGCCAGCGATCGCCCAGGGGCTCTAAGGGAATAAGTTCTTCCGTCGGTCCGTCGACTCCCTGGGTGTTCCGGTCGACGATGGCGATGAGGTTGGTCAACTGAAAGCTTGCCGCAGCCATGATGGCCTCCCAAACGGAGCCTTCCTGCAGCTCGGCATCCCCGAGGAGCACATACACCCGGTGCTCTTTCCCGTCCATCTTGGCGGCCTGGGCCATCCCCAGCCCGATGGACAGGCCATGGCCTAAGGCCCCGGTGCTGGCCTCGATCCCCGGTATCTTGTGCATATCAGGATGCATCGTCAACGGCGCCCCCGTATCTTCAAACTCATCAAGCCAAGAATCGGGGAAAAAGCCAAGCCTGGCCAAAGCCGCATAAACGGTGGGGCAGCTGTGGCCTTTGCTGATGATGAACCTGTCCCGGCCATCCCACTTGGGGTTTTTCGGATCGATCTGCAATACGTCAAAATAGAGACAAGCGACAATCTCAGCACACGATAGGGAGCCGCCAAAATGACCGGTGCCCGAGTGGGCAAACATGCGCACCACATCTTTGCGCAGCTCCCAAGCTATGCGTTCTAATCGGCGAATCTTATCTGTTTGAATGATCGTCACCCTCTTTCCAGCTCAATTGCAAAGCTAACAATCGCCGTTAACTTTCTCTTTCCCGATGGGAACCTCCTGCCCTCAGTCTTCACCAAAAACAACTTTTGCCGTCGCTGGTTGGTGGAGGGGCTCCTCCGCACAAAGGAAAAGCCCCCGTTTCCGGGGGCTCAGCCTTAGAAGCTTGGCGGCCCAACATGCCGCAGCTCGATGGTCTTCAGGGCTTGGATCTCCCTTGCGCCGGTGAAGGTATCGGTAGGGACGATCAAGATCAGCTCACCGGTCCAATCGGGGATGTCCCCGGCATTAGGTGCCATGACCATTTCCCAGTTATAGGCAATCATGGCTTGGGTGCCGGTTGGGGTGAACTCCAGCTCCGACCAAGACAGGACGCCGCTGTAGCCGTCAGTCGCATAGCAGGCCAGATAAAGGCCTTTCCGCTGACCGTACAGGCGATTGCCTTTCACTGCCTCATAGCCCGTCGCATACTTGACTAAATCGACTAGACGGATGCCGGTGAAATCCCATACGCCCCGATCGCCGGCATGTTCGCCGTAGACAATCACATTCTTGGCGAGAACTCCCGGGACAGTGCCGCTTTCCACCAGCTCCCGCAGCTCCGCGGTGGTGAACTCGGCCACCGGACCTCCTTTAGCCACCATGTCCACGATGATAACCGATGAACTAGTCGCGATTTCCTTGTCTGCCGCCGATGCCGCCGAAAGACACATACACATAACAACCAAGATGATCGCCAAGACTCTCATCGACTTGCGCACCTTACCCACTCCTTTCCCTAAAGCTTTGTGCTTGTTAGGACATAACGCCCATCACCTAGTTCGCCGGATTGGCAGGGGATTCCTTGTGAAAAGGCAAGTTTTTCCTCTACAGGTCCTCAACGCCCGGG